>NZ_JBQQCG010000080.1:0-55338 GCF_052245575.1 Streptomyces sp. 2A115
AAATCCACACACGCGGCGCCGACCACCTCGCCAAGACCTACCCGCGCTTCACCGAGTTCACCGCCCTGCGAGACCGGCTCGACCCGGAACGACGGTTCGGGAACGACTACTTGCGGCGGGTGCTGGGGGACTGAGGGGAAGTTGCTGAAGTGCGGAGATGCGGAATCGCCCGTGTCCGGCTGTCGACTCGGTCGGGCGACGGGGTTGACCGACGGCGCGGTTGACCGATGGCGCGGTTGACCGATGGCGCGGTTGACCGATGGCGCGGTCGACCGACGGCGCGGTGACCGGTTCCGCGGGCTTCAGCCCGGGAGAGGGGTGGGGCGGCCGGCGAGGGTCATGAGGTGTTCGGCCGTCAGCTGGAGGACCTCCCGGCTGCGCTCGCTGTCACGGTCGACCAACCAGAACAGGGTGACCCCGTCCAGTACGGCGTTCAGGTAACGGGCGAGGACGGGAACGGGCGCCGCCCACCGGATGCCGGCGCTCGTTGCGGCCGCCATCAGCAGTTCCTCGTGAACCTCCAGGTACCGGGCGTACTGACGGCGTGCCAACTCCTCGAAGCCCGCCTGGCGCAAGGCGTAGTGGGTGAGCTCGTATCCCACCTGGTGCTCGCCCGGGGCCAGCTCCACGCCCTCCCAGAACACGTCCAGACTCTTGGTGATGCGAGAGCGGAGGTCACCCTCTCCGGCGAACGTCTTCCGCGCCGCGGCGCTACTGCTGTCCGTAATGCGCGTGATGACCTGCTGGAGGAGCTCCTCGCGCGAGTCGAAGCAGTAGTGGAAGACGCCCAGCGGCATACCGGCCTCGTTGACGATGGCGCGCGTCGTGGCCTTCGTGACTCCGTCGCGGACCATCACGCGGATGGCCGCCCCGATCAACGCCTCTCGTCGATCCTTCGCCGCCATGCGGGACATTCGGCTGCCGTTCCTCTAGGTCACCTGCGTTCGCCGCTCCATGCTATCCCGGCGTCTTGGACGATTGACCAAGGTGGCTCGGTGTGCGCGTGGTGCCGTTGGGGAATACCTGACTCGTCAGATACTGTTGTGTCAGTCGAACGGCCCGTAGAAGAGACGGGTCCGTAATCGAAAG
This sequence comes from Streptomyces sp. 2A115, assembly GCF_052245575.1. Classification (NCBI taxonomy): domain Bacteria; kingdom Bacillati; phylum Actinomycetota; class Actinomycetes; order Kitasatosporales; family Streptomycetaceae; genus Streptomyces; species Streptomyces sp. 2A115. Next base: position 1,090 of record NZ_JBQQCG010000080.1, read on the forward strand.
GCACCTTCCCATGAAGCTCGTCTACGCCTTCGACGCGTACTGCGGCTGGTCGTACGGGTTCGCGCCGACCCTGGACGAAGTGGTCCGGCGTCATCCCGGCCTGGACGTGGAGGTGGTGTCCGGCGGGCTGTTCACCGGCTCGCGACGCGTGCCGGTCCGGGAGTTCGGGTACGTCCAGGGGGCCAACGCCGAGATCAGTCAGCTGACCGGGGTCACGTTCGGGACCGGTTACGCGCGGTTGATCGCGGACGGCTCGTTCGTGATGGATTCCGAGGCGGCCGCACGGGGTGTGGCCGCGTTGCGGCAGGTCGCGCCCGGCCGCATCGTTGAACTGGCCGCCGCGCTGCAGCACGCGTTCTACGTGGACGGCCTGAGCCTGTCCGACCCGGCCACCTACCGCGCGGTCGCCGAAGCGGCCGGTCTGGACCCGGACGCCGTTGTCGGCGCGTTCGGCGCGCCGGGCTCGGCCGCCGCCGCCAAGGAGGACTTCGCGCGGGCGGCCGGCCTGGGCGTGGACAGCTTCCCCACCCTGCTGGCCGTTCAGGGCGAGCGCACCACAGCCCTGGCCGTCGGACATGCCACCGCCGACCACATCGACCGGCGCCTGGGCGCGTTCACCGCAGTGTTCTGACCGCCGTGTTTCGGGCCGCCGTGTCCTGATCGCCTTCTCCACGCGCCAACCCCATTTCGTCATCGTTTCCCGTCCCCTGGAAGGACTCACCATGAGCACTCTCGACTTCAAGGTCATCGACCTGGACTTCCCTGTCGGCGCCAAGAACAAGACCGCCACCCTGATCACTGGCGAGGAGGAGGCTTTCCTGATCGATGCCGGGTTCACCCGCGCCGACGGCCACCGCCTGGTCGCCGAGATCCTCGACTCCGGCAAGGCGCTCACGAAGGTCTTCATCAGCCACGCCGACCCCGACTTCTACTGGGGCGCCGAGGTGATCGCCGACGCCTTCCCCGAGGCCGAGATCGTCGCCACGCCGCTGGTGATCGAGCACATCGAGGCCGCGTACGAGGGCAAGCTCAAGGCCTGGGAGGCCGTCGGCGCCAACCGCCCCACCCGGCTGGTCGAGATGGCCGAACTGACCGGTGACATCACCTTCGAGGGCCAGGTGTTCCAGCTCAAGGGCGGCCACCCCGGCCTGCCCGACCGCCACTACCTGTGGCAGGCCGAGCACCGGGCGATCGTCGCCGGTGTTCTGCTCTTCCAGAACGAGCACGTCTGGGTCGCCGACACCGCCAAGCCCGAGGACCGCGCCGTGTGGATCGAGCTGCTCGACGAGATGACGGCCCTGGACCCCGCCTTCGCCGTCCCCGGCCACCGGCTGCCCACAACCACCCTCGACGCGAGCCCGATCGCCTACACCCGCGACTACCTCACCGTGTTCGAGGCCGAACTGGGCCGGGCCGAGACCGGCGAGGCGCTGACCAAGGCGCTGGTCGCCCGTTACCCGGAGGCCGGCATGCTCATCGCGGCCCAGCTCGGAGCGAAGGTCGCCAAGGGTGAGATGACCTGGGGCTGAACCGACCCGCCGCACTGGCGCCGCCTCCCTCCCGCACCCCTCCGGAAAGGCCACACCACCCATGACAGAGACGACCGACTTCCACACCTCCACCGCCCCGGCCGACGTGGTGCGGCGCCAGTACCTCGCCTCCGCCCACGGCGACCTCGAAGCCCTGCGGGCCACGCTGGCCGACGACGTGGAATGGACCGAGATGGCGGGCTTCCCGCTGGCCGGCACGTACCGCACCCCCGACGGTGTCACCTCCGCGGTCATGGAACGGCTGGGCAAGGAGTGGGACAACTGGACCGCCCATGACGACACCTACGTCGTCGACGGGGAGAACGTCGTGGTCCTCGCCCGCTACACGGCCACCAACAAGGCCACCGGCAAGGACATCAACGTCCGCGTCGCCCACCACTTCGTCGTCCGCGGCGGCTGCATCGTCCGCTTCGAACAGTTCGTGGACACCGCCAAGGTCCGGGAGGCGATGGCTGCCTGACTCACTTTCACCGCGCGCTCACGGCTTCCGCTTCGGGCGAGTTCCGCGAGCGACTCGGCCAGGCGCACGCGACATTCCGGAAGGGCGGGACCGGAAGGGGGCGGGACGGGAAAGGCGGGAGGGGAACAGACCGTACGGGCTCAGGCTTGCGTCACAACTCGGCCAACTCGCCCATCCCGTACGGCCATTCTCCGATGCGGGCTGACAATCGTACGAGCTGTGGCTCCCCACTAGTAACATGCGCCCCAGGCGTGGCACGGTGGATCACCTCGGCCTGCTTGCCGCGCGGCCGTACGGCGGTGGCGGTGTGCCCTGGTCGGCTCCGCTTTCCTCCAGCCTGAGCTCAGAGGACCGATTGATGTCAGTACCATTAACTTCCCACCCTCCAGCGGTTCCGGCGGCTCGTCGGACATCTCTCGCAGTGCCCCTGACCGCGCTGGTGATCGCCATCGCCGGCGTCGCGGTGGCCGCCGCGGCGCCGGAGGCCGCCAGAGTCTGGGTCGGTGTGACGGCGGCCGTGGCCGGAACGTGCATGGTGATCCTCACGGCGGTGATCGCCTGGATCGTGCGGCGTGATGCCAGACGCCTGGGAGCCGTACGCTCGGAATTCGAACAGCTGAGGGCCCACTCGGCACACGCCAGTACGGACAGCGCCCAGCTCGCGAACGTCACCTTGCCGGCCGTGGCGAGGCATCTCCACGACGGGGCCTCGGTCGACGCCACGCTCGCCGAAGTCCGGTCGCCCGCCGATCCGCAGCTCCGGCAGATCCTGCACGTGTCCGCCACTTCGCTGGCCGCCAGTGAGCAGTGCACCGCCGCCGCGGTGGCGGACAGCACCGCGGCCAGGGAGCAACTGGCGCAGTGGACGGCGGAGGTCGAGGACCTGGTGAGGGACACGCTGCCGGACGCGATGGGGCGGCTGCGCCAGGGATCCTCGGCGGAGACCGTACTGATGGAGGTCACCCAGCCGGTCGACGCTCAGCTCAGGCGGTTGCAAAGGACGATCATCACCGAGTTCGCGACCAGTGAGCGCCGCAGCGCGGCGGCGATGGCGGCCAGCGCGAAGGCCCTGAGCCGGGTACAGGCGACGGCAACCGCCATTCTCGCCGACCTCCGTGAGATGCAGGAACGTCACGGCCAGAGCGAAGAGGTGTTCGGGGACCTGCTCAAGCTCGACCACAGCACCTCGCAACTGGGCCTGCTGGCCGACCGGCTGGCCCTGCTGGTGGGCGGGCGGTCCAGCCGAGCATGGCCCAAACCCATCGTGATGGAGAGCGTCCTGCGCGGCGCGCTGGGCCGGATCGCCGCCTTCCGGCGCGTACGGCTGCATTCGACCAGCACCGCGGCGATCGCCGGGTACGCGGCCGAAGGCGTCATGCACCTGCTGGCCGAGCTCATGGACAACGCCACGAGCTTCTCGCCGCCCATCGACGAGGTGCATGTGTACGCGGAGGAGCGGATCGCGGGCATCGTGGTGACCGTCGAGGGCGGCATGCAGATGTCCGACGGCGCCCTGCGGCGGGCCGAAGAGGTGGTGTCCGGCAAGCACACGGACCTGGCGTCGTTGCAAGGTACCCGGCTGGGCCTGCCGGTCGTCGGCTTCCTGGCCCGCAAGTTCGGCATGACCGTGACCTACCGGCCCTCCTCGCGCGGTGGCACCGGCGTCGTGGTGCTCATCCCGCAGCAACTGCTCGCACAGCAGCGCGGCACCGGTTCCACCGGAGCGGCAGCCTCAGCAGGCCCCGGCCCCGCCGCACCGGTTTCCGCCGCCGTCAGGGCGGTCACCTCCGGGGAGACGGACGCGCACGCGGATCCGGGGGCAGCACCCGAAGTGGCGGACGCGGAGGCCGACCCGGATGGCCCGGCACCAGCGGCGCAGGCGGAGGCGATGGACGAGCTGCCCCAGCGCACTCGCGGCGCGACACTCGCCGCGGCTTCGCGCCGTCAGACTCGCGAGACGCCCCCGGCCGCACCGCCGCGTTCACCCGACGACACCGGCAGCCGTTTCCGCGCCTTCCACCAGGCCGGCCAGGGTCGTTCCGTCGAGGACGGACCAGCTGATCCCGACTCGGCCGCGCAGCCGCCGGCTCCGTAGGTCTCGGGGCTCGGTGAGCCCTCGGGTTCAGTAGCCCTGCGGCTGTGTTCGCTCGGGCTTGTTCGCTGAGCCTTGTTCGCACCCGATATACGCATCGGGCGGGTGCTCGTAGTGGCTCCCTCCCCGCTTCAAGATTGGAGGCGGCCTGGCCGGCCGCTCAGTTCGGCCGGCCAGGCTACGACCACGATGCAGACGACAGATCGCAGCCTGACGTGGCTGCTGGAGAACCTGCTGTCCCGGACCCCGGGCGCCCGGCACGCGCTCGTCCTCTCGAAGGACGGGTTGAAGCTGTGCTGGAGCGAGCGGCTGAGCGCGGACCAGGCCGATCAGCTCTCGGCCATCGCGTCGGGCATGCAGAGCCTGGCCCACGGAGCCTCGCTCGAGTTCGGTGACGGCTCCGGCGGAGTGCGGCAGTCGATGACGGAGTTCTACGGCGGCCTGCTGTTCATCATCGAAGCCGGTGACGGGGCGCACCTGGCCGTGGTCGCGGACGACACCACTGATCCCGGCGTGGTCGGCCACCGTATGAACGAGATGGTGGAACAGCTGGCCGACCACCTCAGTGCCGCGCCTCGGTCGCCGCTGCCGGAGAACCCCGAGTCATGACCCGGCGGCCTGTCGACACAGGTGATCCCGACCGGCTCTACATGGTCACCGGTGGTCGGCATCGGGTGGATGACGACTCGTTCGACCTGGTCACCTTGATCGTCAGCGAGTGCGAGCCGGTTCCCGGCATGCAGTCGGAGCACCTTCACATCCTTCAGCTGTGCCGGCATCCGACCTCGGTGGTGGAGATATCGGCGGAACTGGCCCTGCCGGTGACCGTGGTGAAGATCCTCCTCAGTGACCTCCTCGCGACGCGGAAGATCACCGCCCGTCATCCGCGAGCGGCACCCGCCCGTGCCGAACTGCCCGACTCCGCTCTTCTGAAGCAGGTTCTCGATGGACTGCAAAAGCTCTGACCCCGTCGCCGACTCCGTCCCCGTCGCCGGCTCCGACGCTGTGGCCCGCACTCCGCTGGGACAGGCCGCCGACACGGGGCTGAAGATCGTCGTGGTCGGCGGCTTCGGCGCGGGCAAGACGACGCTGGTGGGCTCGGTCAGCGAGATCCGGCCGCTGAGCACCGAGGAGATCATGACGCAGGCCGGCGTCGGCATCGACGAGCCTCCCAAGACGGGCCGGAAGACCACGACCACCGTGGCGTTCGACTTCGGCCGGATCAGCCTCAACGAACAGATGGTGCTGTATCTCTTCGGCGCCCCCGGCCAGGAACGCTTCTGGTTTCTCTGGGACCGGCTCTTCAGCGGCACACTCGGGGCGGTCGTCCTGGTCGACCCTCGCGCTCTGTCCGACTCCTGGTACGCCATCGACCGGCTGGAACATCACGGCACACCGTTCGTGGTGGCCGTCAACCGATTCGACGACGCCCCCGCGCACCCACTGGACAAGATCCGGAAGGCGCTGTCACTTCCCGACGACATACCGATGATCGACTGCGACGCGCGCCGGCGGCCGTCCAGCAAAGACGTGCTGGTCACTCTCGTCAACCACTTGTACAAGCTGTCCACGGCCCGGGAGCTGACACCATGACCGACCCGCTGACCTCCTCCGCCACGCCCGAGTCCGCCGCCGCGGGCTGCCCCGTTCATCCCGGGGCCGTGCCGCTGGGCGGGCTCGAATACCAGCAGCACCCGGACCGGTTGTATCGCAAACTACGGCAGGAACACGGCTCCGTCGCGCCGGTCCTGCTTGACGGCGGCATCCCGGCCTGGCTGGTGCTGGGCTACTCCGAGATGCACTTCGTCACCAGTCACGACGAGTTGTTCGCGCGGGATTCGCGGCGCTGGAACGCCTGGGATTCCATACCCGCGGACTGGCCGCTGCTGCCGTTCGTCGGGTACCAGCCATCGGTGCTGTTCACCGAGGGGGCGGAACACCACCGGCGGGCGGGTGTGATCAGTGACGCGCTGGAAGGGGTCGACCAGTTCGAGCTGGAGGCGCGCTGCCGCCAGATCGCCGATGTGCTCATCGACCGCTTCGTCGGCAGCGGCGTGGCCGATCTGAAGGGCGATTTCGCCCACCCGCTGGCGATGCGAGCCGCGGTGCAGATGTGCGGCATGCCGGTCTCCGGCACGGACACCGACGAACTCGTCGACGACCTGCGCATGTCCCTGGACGCCGCCGAGGGCGAGGATCCGGTGGCTGCCTACGGCAGGGTCGGGGCGCGGATCCAGCAACTGGTCAAGGACAGGCGGGCACGGCCGGCCGCGGACGTGACCTCCCGAATGCTCACCGATGCGGCCGGGCTGAGCGACGAGGAGATCGTGCAGGACCTGATCTCGGTCATCGCCGCGGCCCAGCAGCCCACCGCGAACTGGATCGGCAACACCCTGCGGCTGCTGCTGACCGACGACCGGTTCGCCCTCGACCTGTCCGGGGGCCGGCTCAGCGTGGGCGAGGCCCTCAACGAAGTGCTGTGGCTGGACACCCCCACGCAGAACTTCATCGGCCGCTGGGCCGTGCGCGACACCCAGCTCGGCGGTCGCCAGATCCGCGAGGGCGACTGCCTGGTCCTGGGGCTCGCCGCGGCCAACACCGATCCGCAGATCTGGCCCGAGGGCCCTGTCGGCGCCGCCGCGAACTCGGCCCACCTGTCCTTCAGCAACGGAGAGCACCGCTGTCCCTACCCCGCTCCGCTACTCGCCGACGTGATCGCCCGTACGGCCATCGACGCGCTCCTCGAGCGCCTGCCGGACATCGTGCTCACCGTCGAGCCGGACGAGCTGACCTGGCGCCCTTCGGTGTGGATGCGGGGGCTGACCTCGCTGCCTGTGCAGTTCACGCCCGCCCCCCTTTCCTCCTCCTGAGGGCCCGCCGATACGGCTGACTGAGGGTCCGCCGATACGGCTGACTGAAGGTTCGCCGATACGGCTAGCCTCCGGCAGGAGTGAACCGCACCGGCAGCCGCCGCGGGCCGCGGGTGAACACGCCCTCCTCGGTGGGCACGACACCGTCATCGAGGCGCAGGTCGGGCATCGCGTCCAGGAGGTGGTTGACGCCTGTCTCGACCTCGGCCCTGGCCAGCAGCGCGCCGACGCAGAAGTGCCGGCCCAGCGCGAAGGCGAGGTGATCGGCGGCCGCGGAGAAGGCGCGGGTCGTCGTCAGGTCGTCGCGGAAGATGTTGAAGGTGTCGGGGTCGGCGTAGTGCTCGGGGTCGCGGTTGGCCGCGCCGATCAGGCAGGTGACGGTGGAGCCGGCCGGAACGGTGCCGCCGCTGAGGGAGACGTCAGCCGCTGTCTGACGCATGATCATGTGGACGGGTGGGGTGTAGCGCAGGGTCTCCGCGAACGCCCGGTCGATCAGGCCGCGGTCCGCGCGTACGGCGGCCAGCTGTTCGGGGTGGGTGAGGAGGTTCGCGAAGATGCTGGCGATGGCCTTGTCCGTGGTCTCGCCACCGGCCGCGAGCAGCAGACTGCAGAACGCCTTGATGTCCTCGTCGCTCATCCGTACGCCGTCGACCTCGGCCGCGCACAGCGACGACAGCAGGTCGTCGCCGAGGTTGTCCCGCCGCTGCCGGATGATCGGGACCATATAGGCGGCGAATTCCTCACGCGTGCGCTCACCGGCGGCCGCGACCTCCGGATCCGCCGACAGATTGCCGAGAAAGGCGATGACCGAGGTGTACCAGCCGTGGAACTTCTCATGGTCGGCCTTGTCCAGGCCCAGCATGTCGGCGATGACGTTGACGGGGAATCGGGTGGCGAACTGACCGACCAACTCGGCCGATCCCGCGTCGCGGAAGGTGTCTATCAGCTCGCGCGCGTTGTGCTCGATGACGGGCAGGAATTTCTCCTGCAGCTCACTGCCCCGGAAGGCGGGCGCCACCAGTGCGCGCCGCACCGCGTGCTCGCGGCCGCTCAGTTGCAGGATCGTCTTGCCGTGCACCGGTTCGATCTGCCAGTCGTAATTGTTGGTGGTGAAGACCGATTCCTTGTCCTTGAAAGCGCGCTCGACGTCCGCATAGCGGGAGATGATGTAACTCTGGGTGGGTTCGTGCCAGATCAGCGGAGCACTTTCGCGCATCACACGGTAGGCCGGGTACGGGTTCGCCGCGAACTCGGGCGAGAGGATGTCGGGCACTTGCTGCGCGGTGGCCATGGGCCTCCCTCATTGAACAACGGACAATCCTGTCAAGGCTATTGAGCGTGACCACCCAGGGCCAGACGGCCGTGCTGATCACGGAAGACCGTGCCGAATCCCGCACGCAATGCCCGCCATGCCCGCCATGCCTGTCATGCCTGTCAGGGACTCCGCCGACGCCGGAGTCCAGGAGGCGAACCGATCTCACACAGGCCTCGTCGTCGAAACTTCAGCCATGGCCCATGCCTGGCCTCGGGAAACACCTCTGCCAGGACCTGGACGAAGCCGAGCGCGCCGTCGCCGACCGCGAAAACAGGGCGTCATTCCGCGCGTCGGCAGCCGCGCAGCAGGTCCGCTCGGGAGCCGGACGACTCGCGGTAGCCGTCGGCCATGGCGATCGGCTCCTTGGTGCCGTGCGTGCGCACGCCCATCAGCACGAGCACGGCTTGGCCTGAGCCAGGCGTATGAGCAGGTGGATGCCGTCCACTCAGACATGGGCACCGACATCGGCATAGATGTAGTCGGTGGCGGACAGGCCACGCTCGCCGAAGGCCTGATGGTCGGCCTGCCACTGCTGGGTCAGCCGGGGGACGGTCGCCGGTGGGAGCCCGGCCGAGCCGCGGGGCAACTGCCCCAGGGCGGGCAGGCAGACCATGCAGGTGGAGCAGCGGCAGCATCTCGCTGATCTTTGGAGGTTTGCGGCATCAGTGCGGCAGGATCACGGGGGAGAACGCGCAGAAAGCCGCATCTACCTGTGGCGATGTGCGACTGGAAGTGAAGAGCTTCCGGGGCGCGGCATTCAGCACGCTGCCACAAAAGGGGCTTTCTGTGGGCCCATGACCTATGTGACCTGTGAAAAAGCGGACAGTGCGGTGCGCCCCCGGCAGGACTCGAACCTGCGGCCAAGCGCTTAGAAGGCGCCTGCTCTATCCACTGAGCTACGGGGGCCGGGTGTGGCGGCCTGTGGTGCTGGTGCCCGGGTGTGGGCGGGTCCGTGACCTTGCCGGGGACAAGGATAGGGCTCCCGGGTCCCTGTCCCTGGTGCTTCTCCTCCGTGGCTCGATGTGGAGGTTCAGTGAAGCGGTCCCGATAATCGCAGGCAGGTGCGAATCGTGCATCGCTTTTGGCGTCTCACGCCCCGGGTGTTGTGCACTCGTTATGCCTGCGCCCCAGTCGTCCCTTCCGTCCCATGTGTCTGATCGGCGCGCAGACATGCTCATATGCTTCAGAAAGCCTCCAAAATTGGGCATTCTTCGCATGTGGTGACCTTGGACGTACGGCCTCAGCTGCTCGACGCACTCTCCGCCCTGCGCGACCGTGTCGCCGCCGCACGCTTCCCGCTGCCCCTGGCGGGGGCTCCACGCGCGCGTGCCAACCGCGACGAACTGCTCGCACAGCTTGACGACTATTTGGTGCCCCGCCTGCGCGAGCCCGAAGCACCGTTGCTCGCCGTGATCGGGGGATCCACCGGAGCCGGCAAGTCGACACTGGTCAACTCCCTTGTGGGGCGCCGGGTCAGCGAGGCCGGTGTGCTCCGGCCCACGACCCGTACTCCGGTGCTCGTGTGCCACCCGGAGGACCATCACTGGTTCAGCGGGATGCGCGTACTGCCAAACCTCACGCGCGTGTGGGTGCCCCAACGAGACGCCGGGGACGATCCTCTGCTGCCGGGTGAGGACGGCACGCGCGTGCTGCGCATCGAGACCGCCGACAACCTGCCGCGCGGGCTCGCCCTCCTCGACGCGCCCGACATCGACTCCCTGGTGGCCGACAACAGGGTGCTCGCCGCCGAAGTCATCTGCGCGGCCGACATCTGGGTCATGGTCACGACGGCCGCCCGGTATGCCGACGCCGTGCCGTGGCATGTGCTGCGCACCGCCAAGGAGCATGACGCCACACTCGTCACCGTCCTCGACCGGGTGCCCCATCAGGTGGTGTCCGAGGTGTCGCGGCAGTACGGCGCGCTGCTCGCCAAGGCCGGCCTCGGCGACGTACCCCGCTTCACCGTGCCCGAGTTGCCCGAGTCCGCCTGGGGCGGAGGGCTGCTTCCGGCCACCGCCGTGGCGCCGCTGCGGGCCTGGCTCACGCAGCAGGCGCAGGATCCGGGGGCCCGGCATCAGGTGATGGCGCGTACGGCGTACGGGGTGCTCGACTCGCTGAAGTCGCGGATGCCCGAGCTGGCCGGCGCGGCGGCCGCGCAGTACGCCGCCGCGCTGCGGCTCACCGCGGCCGTCGACGGGGCGTACGACAGCGAGCACGCGCGCGTACGGGGCCGTTTGCAGGCCGGTGCGGTGCTCGCGGGCGACGCGCTCAAGCGGTGGCGGAGCTACCCGCTGGACTGCACCGCCGGCGAGTTGCTCGACGCGCTCTCCGAGAGCCTGGCCGCGCTCCTGCTGTGCGCAGTCACAGCCGCCGACGAGCGCATCGACGAGGCCTGGCGGCGCGAACCGGCCGCGGGCGCGCCGGGACTGATGGGGCGTGATCCGGCGCTGGAGAGCGCCGAGCATCGAGTCGGGATGGCTGTACGACGCTGGCGGCGGATCCTCGAGGAGTACGCCGAGGAGGAGGTGCGCGGCCTCGAGAAGAGCCTCGCGCCCGACGCCGAGATGGTGGCCGCGCTGGTCGCCACGGCGCTCCTGGGCGGCCGTCGGGCGCGTTCCGCGGGCGAAGGGCTCGCCGAGCGGATCGGTGCCCATCGCGCTCTGCGGCTGCGCGACAAGGGTGGCCGGCTGCTCACCGACTATCTCGACAAGGCGCTGCACGCCGAAAGGGAGCGGCGACTCGCCCCGCTCGACGCACTCGACGTACACCCGGAACCTCAGGCCGAACTCATCGCCGCGCTGTCCGTACTGCAGAAGGAGAGGTGACCGTGGTGACTGCCGTCACGGATCGCACGGATCACGCCGACCACCCAGGAGACGACGAGGAAGGGCGGGAGAACCGTGAGCACGCGCGCGTGGAGGGCGATTCCGCGGCCACACACACATCGACCCCCCAGGAGGAGGGCGACTCCGGGCACGCGCGCGTGGAGACCGGCAAGGACGCCGAGGAGGCTGGACCCACGGACTTCACAGATCCCACAGATCCCACAGATCCCACAGATCCCACGGGTTCCGTCGATCCCAGTCCCAGCCCCACCGGCACCAGCCCCACCGACACCCCCAACCCCGCGGATTCGGCGGACTCCGGGAGCGCCTGGGACGACGGGCTGATCGCTCGGCGCGTGGCCGCCACGGCCGAGGGACACACCAGGCCCGTACCGGAGGCAGTTGTGGAGAGCAGGCCGCCGACCGTGATCCCGCTGGCGTACGACGGGCCGCTACGGTCCCGTCTCGACGCGCTGCGTGAACTGGTGGGGCTCTCTCGCACCCGCCTCGACAGCAGGACGCTCGCCGAGGCGGGACAGGTCCTGGACGAGGCGGCGGCGCGGCGCAGGCTCTCCGGGGAGCACACCGTCGTCGCCATCGCCGGGGCCACCGGCAGTGGCAAGTCGCAGCTCTTCAACGCGCTCGCCGGGGTGGCCATTTCGGAAACCGGAGTACGCAGACCGACCACCGCCGCGCCCATCGCGTGCACCTGGAGCGACGGCGCGGCGAGCCTCATCGACCGGCTCGGCATCCCGGGGCGGCTGCGGCGACGACCGCTGCAGAGCCCGGAAGCCGAGGCGCAGCTGCGCGGGCTCGTCCTGGTGGACCTGCCCGACCACGACTCCGCGGCCGTCCAGCACCGCGAACAGGTGGACCGCGTCCTGGCGCTCGTCGACGCCGTCATCTGGGTCGTCGACCCGGAGAAGTACGCCGACGCGGTGCTGCACGAGCGCTATCTGCGGCCCTTGGCGGGGCACGCGGAGGTCACCTTCGTAGTCCTCAACCAAGTCGACCGGCTGCCCGGGGAGGCGGCCGACCAGGTCCTCGACGACCTGCGGCGGCTGCTCGACGAGGACGGGATCGCGCTCGGCGAGTACGGCGAGCCCGGAGCGACCGTACTCGCGCTGTCCGCGCTCACCGGGGACGGCATCGCTGAACTGCGCGAGGTGCTCGGCCACTTCGTGGCCGAGCGAGGAGCCGCGGCACGCCGGATCTCCGCCGACGTGGACGCGGCCGCGGCGCGGCTGTGGCCCGTCTACGCCAACCGGCGGCAGGCCGGACTCAGCGAGGAGGCGCGCGAAGAGTTCGCCGACCGGCTCGCGGACGCGGTCGGCGCCACGGCCGCCGGCGAGGCGGCGGAACGCGCATGGTGCCGCAACGCCAACCGTGCGTGCGGCACGCCCTGGCTGCGGCTGTGGCGCTGGTGCCAGGATCAGGGCGAACCGCAGAGCGGGCGTCTCGCCTTGCGGGCGCACGCCGACGAGGAGGCCACGGCACGGCAGCGTGTCGAACAGGCGGTGCGTACGGTGGCCGAGCAGGCGTCCGGCGGCCTGCCCGCGCCCTGGGCGCAGGCGGTGCGCGAGGCGGCCGTACGCGGGTCGCAGGGGTTGTCCGAGGCGCTGGACGAGCTGGCGGTACGGGCCGGGACACCGACCGGGCGACCGCCGCGGCCCGGCTGGTGGCCGGTCGCCGTACTCGCGCAGGCGTCCATGACGATCCTCCAAGTCATCGGCGGTCTCTGGCTGTTGGGGCAGGTCATCGGCTTCATGTCGCCGAACCTCGGGGTACCGGCGCTGCTGATGGTGATCGGCATCGTGGGCGGGCCGGGTGTGGAGTGGGCCTGCAAGCTGGCGGTGCGCGGGCCGGCACGGCGGTACGGGCTTGAGGCGGAACGGCGGTTGCGGGCGGCGGCGTCGGGGTGCGGTCGGGCACGGGTTCTCGATCCGTTGGCTGCGGAGTTGCTGCGGTATCGGGAGGTGCGGGAGCAGTACCTGCGGGTTACGGGGGTTGGGGCTTCGGTGAGGTGAGGTGACGTGAAGCTCGGGGCCCTCGTTCGGGTGACGGAGTTGTCCACAACCGGGCGGTAGCCCACAGCGCTCAGCGGGCTCGGGCCGGCGGAGGCAGTCTGAGGACGCGGCGATCACAACGCGGTCGCCGTGACAGACGCAGCCGTGCGGGACGAGCCCGTACGTGTGGGCAAGGGAGGGTTCGCGATGAACGAGACGATGGTGCACGTGGTGGGGAATGTCGCCACGCGGCCGGTGTACCGGGAGACGCCGTCGGGCCCGTCGGTGAGGTTCCGGCTGGCGGTGACGCAACGGTACTGGGACCGGGAGAAGGACACGTGGAAGGACGGGCACACCAATTTCTTCACGGTGTGGGCCAGTCGGGCGCTCGCGGCGAATGTGCAGGCGTCTGTGTCGCTCGGCGATCCGCTCATGGTGCGCGGACGGCTGAAGGTGCGCACCGAGAAGCGCGACGGGCAGTCATTGACCTACGTGGACATCGAGGCGTCGGCGATCGGGCACGATCTGGCGCGCGGCAGCTCGGCGTTCCGGCGGGCGTACAAGGGGGAGGCCGCAACGGTGCCGGACACCCCGTCCCGGCCGGAGCCCAGCTGGGAAACGGAGCCGGCGGCCCAGCAGGACGAAGTCGCTCAACTGCTGCAGGAACCAGCTCTGGTGACGTGACGGCAGGTGCCGGACGCATCGTCTGACCGAAGTGCGGCTTATCGGCTAATACGTTCCGAGCGGTCCCATGGATTTGTCGATAAGCCCAGCTAGAACGTGGTCTTGGCGATAACGATTCCGAGTCGGATCGCTTATCCGAAGGCATGACTGGGGAGGGTGGTGCGCCCCGTCCTTAGGATGCCGGGCATAGCTCTCGGGGCTTCTGATTCTGCTGGTGGGACCGTTACCCCCCACGCCAACGGGTCCTGCTCGAAGGGGAATTCTGTGTTTTCTTCGTTCTCTGCGTCGCCCCTGCCCGGGCGAGGGGCAGCCCGCCTCGCCGCGGCGGCGCTGGTGTCCGGACTCGTGGCCGTGAGCGCCCTGACCCTCGCGGGCACGGCCGTCGCCGACGAGGTCCCCCAGAGCCAGGGCGGTGCGACCGCCACCATAGGTGGCCTGACGACGTCCGGTACTGCTGTCATTCACGAGAACGGCGAGGACCAGCAGGTGTCCGCGGGCCTGTTCGAGATGTCCGTCGACAACGGCGGCACTCTGCAGACCTACTGCGTCGACATCCACACCCCGACGCAGAAGGACGCCAAGTACCAGGAGATGCCCTGGAGCGGTACGTCGCTGAACGGCAACCCCGATGCGGGCAGGATCCGCTGGATCCTGCAGAACTCCTACCCGCAGGTGAACGATCTCGCCGCGCTGGCCCAGAAGGCGGGCGTGAGCGGCCTCACCGAGCAGGACGCGGCGGCGGGCACGCAGGTGGCGATCTGGCGGTACTCGGACGGCGCCGACGTGGAAGCGGTGGACCCGCAGGCGGAGAGGCTCGCCGACTATCTGCAGCGGAGCGCGCGGAACCTCGCGGAGCCCCGGGCCTCGCTGACCCTGGATCCGGCCGCGGTCTCGGGCCGCACCGGTGAGCTGCTCGGCCCGGTCACGGTGCACACCAACGCCGATGGGGTGACGGTGACGCCGCCCGCCGACGCGGCGAACGGGGTGAGGGTCGTGGACAAGGACGGCAAGGAGGTCACGTCCGCGGCCGACGGCAGCGAGCTGTTCTTCGACGTCCCCGAGGGTGCCGCGAGCGGTTCGGCCGCGCTGACGGTGCAGGCCTCGACCACCGTGCCGGTCGGCCGGGCCTTCGCCTCCGAGACCAGGAGCCAGACCCAGATCCTCGCCGGTTCCAGCGCGTCGACGGTCTCCGCGACGGCGACGGCGAACTGGGCCAAGCAGGGTGCGATACCCGCTCTGTCGGCCGTGAAGAACTGCGCCAAAGGCGGCGTGGACATCACGGCGGCCAACGAGGGTGACGAGGCGTTCACCTTCGAGCTGATGGGCTTGGAGCACACCATCGAGGCCGGCACCTCGCAAACCGTGACGGTCCCGCTTCAGGAGGACCAGGCGTACGACTTCATGATCAAGGGGCCGAACGGCTACGAGAAGCGGATCACCGGCGTACTCGACTGTCAGACGCGGAGCAGCGCCGACGGTGAGAGGACCCAGACACTGAGCGAGCCCAGCCCGGCCACCGCGGGCGGCACCTCCACCACGACCACCGATCTCGCCGAAACGGGCGCCTCCAGTGCCACCCCGGTGATAGCGGGGATCGCGATCGCGCTGGTCGTGCTCGGCGGCGCCGCTGTGCTCTTCGTCCGCAAGCAGAACGCGCCGACGCGGGACTGACGGGGCTGACGGGGCTGACGGGACTGACAGGACTGACAGGACTGACGGGACTGACGGGACTGACGGGACTGAAGGAGCGAAAGAGGAACCGAGGAGGAACGGAGAAACAGCTCCTTGACAACTGGACAGTGAGTGACCGCCCGCCGCCCGCCGGCGGGCGTGCCTGGCGATCACTGAGCCACACCGGCCAGAAGCCAGCGCTGTACGGGAACTTCGAGCAGTACGCGGTCTCTACCCGGCCTGTGCGGCGCGGAGACGTCCCACCTGTACTTCGTGGCGAAGGCATCCGTGATCTTCTCCGGGAACAGGCCCCGGTGCAGCACGGCCTCTCCCTCGGCCACGACGGGAAACCGGCCGTCCTCCAATGCCAGGGAGACCCGCGAGAACGTCTCGACATTGCGGACCTTGACCGAATCTCCGTCCGCACCGATCCACCAGCTGCCCCGCAAGAAGACGAACCAGACCGGCGTCACATGGGGAGAGCCGTCCGGGCGCACGGTGGACAGCCAGACGTTCTTCTCCTGAGCCAAGCGGTCGCGAACAGCGGCCCCAGGCAGAACTACGGGATCACCCATGCACCCATCCCACCCGCACCCGGGCCAGAACGCCTCGGTCCGACGCCCCAGACGCCTCGGGCATGCGTCCTACTTCCCTGGGGCCAGTCCACCCTCCACGGGGCCAGTCGTCCAGGTCGATCACGAGCGGAGCTGACGACGACCGACAGTGACAGGTCAACTACGGGGTGACCTGTGAACGTCCAGGTCAGGGGCCCTCGGCCAAACGGGTTTCCCCCGAGGGGTGGCGGTACGGCAAGATGGGGTGTATCTGCCCACTGCCGATTTCAAGCGTCCGGACGGTTTCTCTTGGCTGAGTTCATTTACACCATGCGCAAGACGCGCAAGGCGCACGGCGACAAGGTGATCCTCGACGACGTCACCCTGAACTTCCTGCCGGGAGCGAAGATCGGCGTTGTCGGTCCGAACGGTGCCGGTAAGTCGACCGTGCTGAAGATCATGGCGGGGCTGGAGCAGCCGTCGAACGGTGACGCGTTCCTGTCGCCCGGCTTCAGCGTCGGCATCCTCATGCAGGAGCCGCAGCTGGACGAGAGTAAGACGGTTCTGGAGAACGTCCAGGACGGTGCCGCCGAGCTCATGAGCAAGCTCAAGCGCTTCAACGAGGTCGCCGAGCTGATGGCGACCGACTACTCGGACGCGCTCATGGAGGAGATGGGCAAGCTCCAGGACGATCTGGACCACTCCAACGCCTGGGACCTCGACGCGCAGCTCGAGCAGGCCATGGACGCGCTGGGCTGCCCGCCCGGCGACTGGCCGGTCACCACCCTCTCCGGTGGCGAGAAGCGCCGCGTCGCGCTCTGCAAGCTGCTGATCGAGGCTCCGGACCTGCTCCTCCTCGACGAGCCCACCAACCACCTCGACGCAGAGTCGGTGAACTGGCTGGAGCAGCACCTCTCGAAGTACGCGGGCGCCGTCGTCGCCGTCACTCACGACCGGTACTTCCTGAACAACGTCGCCGAGTGGATCCTCGAGCTGGACCGCGGCCGCGCGATTCCCTACGAGGGCAACTACTCCACGTACCTCGACAAGAAGTCCACCCGCCTCAAGGTCGAGGGCCGCAAGGACGAGAAGCGTCAGAAGCGGCTCAAGGAGGAGCTGGAGTGGGTCCGGTCCAACGCCAAGGGCCGTCAGACCAAGTCCAAGGCGCGCCTCGCCCGTTACGAGGAGATGGCAGCCGAGGCCGACAAGATGCGGAAGCTGGACTTCGAGGAGATCCAGATCCCGCCGGGCCCGCGCCTGGGCTCCATCGTCGTCGAGGTCCAGAACCTTTCCAAGGCGTTCGGCGACAAGGTCCTCATCGATGACCTGTCCTTCACCCTGCCGCGCAACGGGATCGTGGGCGTCATCGGCCCGAACGGCGCGGGCAAGACCACGCTGTTCAAGATGATCCAGGGCCTGGAGACCCCGGACTCCGGTGCGATCAAGGTCGGCGACACCGTCAAGATCAGTTACGTCGACCAGAGCCGCGCCAACATCGACTCCAAGAAGACGCTGTGGGCCGTCGTCTCGGACGAGCTCGACTACATCAACGTCGGTCAGGTCGAGATGCCGTCGCGGGCCTATGTGTCCGCCTTCGGCTTCAAGGGCCCGGACCAGCAGAAGCCCGCCGGTGTCCTCTCCGGTGGTGAGCGCAACCGCCTGAACCTGGCGCTGACCCTCAAGGAGGGCGGCAACCTGCTGCTCCTCGACGAGCCCACCAACGACCTCGACGTGGAGACCCTGTCGTCGCTGGAGAACGCGCTGCTGGAGTTCCCCGGTGCGGCCGTGGTCATCTCCCACGACCGCTGGTTCCTGGACCGGGTCGCGACGCACATCCTCGCGTACGAGGGTGAGTCGAGGTGGTACTGGTTCGAGGGCAACTTCGAGTCGTACGAGAAGAACAAGGTCGAGCGGCTCGGCCCTGACGCCGCTCGTCCGCACCGAGCCACCTACAAGAAGCTGACCCGGGGCTGATCTTGCGGCACATCTACCGCTGCCCGCTGCGCTGGGCGGACATGGACGCGTACGGCCACATCAACAACGTGGTCTTCCTCCGTTATCTGGAGGAGGCGCGCATCGACTTCCTGTTCCGCCCGGACAAGGATTTCCAGCAGGGGTCCGTGGTGGCACGCCATGAGATCGACTACAAACGGCAGCTGACGCACCGGCACACGCCGGTGGACGTCGAGCTGTGGATCACGGAGATCAGGGCGGCGTCGTTCACCATCGCCTACGAGGTCAAGGACCCGGACCAGGTATATGTCCGGGCTCAGACGGTGATCGTGCCGTTCGACTTCGAGGCGCAGCGGCCGCGCCGCATCACCGCTGAGGAGCGGGAGTTCCTCGAGGAGTACGCGGACGACGAGGACGATCCTGCGGGGGCCGTCGCCGCATGACGGCCCTGCACCTCGCCGACGAGGGGGAGGCGGCGGACCTCGCCGCCTTCCTGGGCCGGCTGATCCACTACGATCGCGCGGCCGCCGTGCGGTTGCAGGCGTCGGGGAGGACGCTCGCGGTGTTCGGCAGGCCGCCGTCGTTCGAGGTGCTCGCGATCCGTACGGCGCGGCTCGCGAAGCCGTACGAGGACGGTCTGGATGTCTCGCTCGACGTGACCGTCTCGGCCGGCGAACTCCTGGAATCCCTCGACGAGGCGGCGGCCACGGCGACCGTGCCCGCCGCCGTCACCGGCCCGCCGTGGGCCGGGGTGCTGCCGCCGCGCCGGGGCTGGCGGCCGGAGCCGGGGTTGCCCGCACTGGACGCGGTACGGGCGATGGTGGCGGTGGCGGTCGCCGAATTCCGTTCACGTATCGACGAGTTGGCGCCCGAGGAGCGTACGCGGGCGGCGCTCGACCGGATCGGGCGGGAGATCTGGTCCAGGCCGGTCGGGAACACGGACCTGCCGGTGCGGGCCGCGCACGCGGCGCAGTCGCTGGGGTTCTTGCGGCCGGTACGCGCGCCCGCGCCTGACACGGCCGCATCAGACACGGCCGCACCCGACGAGGCCGCGTTGGGGCTGCTCTCGTCGGGCGCGTGGCTCAGGCTGCGTACGCCGTACGGGTCGATCGCCGTACGCAGGGCGGGACTTGGAGCCTTGGACGTCAGCGTCCGCTGAGGGCTTCGGTTCAACGGCTCTGTATCGGCCCCGCATCGGCTCTACATGAGGGGCCAGATCGCTGCCGTGAGGCCGAAGCCGATCACACCCATCGTGGTCGTGAGGACCGTCCAGGTGCGCAGGCCGGAGGCCACGTCGAGGCCGGCGAGCTTGGTGAACATCCAGTAGCCCGCGTCGTTGATGTGCGAGACGGCGAGGCCGCCGGCGCCCATGGCCAGGGCGACCAGGGAGAGTTGGCCCGTGGACAGGTCGGCGCGCTCCAGCAGCGGGCCGAGGACGCCGGCCGTGGTGATCAGCGCCACCGTCGTCGAACCCTGAGCCGCGCGCAGGGTCAGCGCCATCAGGAAGGCGAGGAAGAGGGCGGGCAGGCCGGTCCGGTCGAGTACGTCGGCGATCGCGTCGCCGATGCCGCTCGCCACCAGCACCTTGCCGAAGACGCCGCCCGCGCCCGCCACCAGGATCACCATCGCCACGGGCGGCAGGGCGGAGCCCATGACCTCGGCGATGCGGCTGCGGTTCCAGCCGCGGCGGGCGCCCAGGAAGTACGCGCACAGGGCGACGTCGATCAGCAGGGCCACCATCGGGGCGCCGAGAACCGTGAGGACGGCTCGCAGGGCGGAGCCCTCGTCGAGGAGGTTCTGGCCGAGGGTGCCGAGGAGGATCAGCAGGATCGGGGTGACGATCAGGGCCAGGACCATGCCGAAGGAAGGCGGGCGCACTTCGGCGGGTCCGGCGGTCGTGGCGGTCGTGTGGGTCGCGGAAGGCTTGGTGAGTACGGCGGTTCCGTGGCCGTCGTCCGTGGTGGGCTTGGCGGATCCGGAGGTGCCGGCGCCCGGAGCCGGGGTGGCTCCGCCCTCGGAGACGTCGGCGGCCGGGGCGTCGTCGCCGTAGACCTCCGCGTACACCGTCGGATCCATCGGGTACTCGCGGCGGGTCATGCGGCGCGACACCAGGTAGCCGAGCAGGACCACGATCGCGGTCAGCGGGATGCCGATGAGCAGGACCAGGCCCTGGTCGGCGCCGATCGCCTGGGTGACGGCGACCGCGCCCGGGTGCGGGGGCAGGAAGGCGTGCACGGTGAGCATCGCGGCGCCCATTGGTAGGGCGTACACGAGCAGGGGCTTGCGGGAGGCGCGGGCGACGCCGTACGCGATCGGCATCAGGATGATCAGGCCGACCTCGAAGAAGACCGGGATGCCGAGGACGAAACCGGCGACGGTGAGCGCGAGCGGGGTGCGCTTGGAGCCGAAGCGGTCGATGAGGGAGTGTGCGAACGACTGGGCGCCGCCGGAGAGTTCGATGATCCGGCCGATCATCGCGCCCAGAGCGATGATCGTGGCGATGTGGCCGAGCGTGGAGCCCATGCCCTCCTCGATGGTCTTCACCAGGTCGGCGGCCGGGACGCCCGCGGCGAGCGCGACGCCGATGGACACGACGACCAGGGCGACGAAGGGCTGGACCTTGGCGCGGAGGATCAGCAGCAGGAGGGTGGCGACGCCGGCGAAGGCGATCAGGAGGAGGGTGGTGTGGCTCATCGGCCGTCTCCGTTCTGGGCTGGGGAGTTGATGGACCGGGGGGAGAGGACCGTCACCACGGACGAGTCGTCGTGGGCGGCGAGGCCGAAGCTTTCGCCGAGGAGGTAGAGCTGTTGCGCGGCGGACGCGAGGGGGACCGGGACATGGGCGTCCCTGGCGATGCCGGTGACGATGCCCATGTCCTTCACGAAGATGTCGAGGCGGGACTTCACCTCGGGGTCCGGGCCGTCCTCGTACGTCTCGACCATGCGGGGGCCGCGGTCGGCGAACATGAATGAGCCGGCGGCGCCGTGACGGAGGCTTTCCACGACCGTCGCGGGGTCGAGACCCAGGCCGCGGGCGAGGGCGACAGCCTCCGCGGCGGCGGCGATGTGGACGCCCGCGAGGAGTTGGTTGATGGCCTTGAGGGCCTGGCCGTCGCCCGGCCGGGGGCCCACGACCGTGAGGGTGGAGGCGAGGAGGTCCAGGACCGGACGGGCGAGGTCCAGGGCCTTGTCCTCGGCGCCGACGACGATGAGGAGGTCGCCGTCGCCCGCGCGGACGGGGCCGCCGCTGACCGGGGCGTCGACCGTGAGGATGCCGCTCTCCGCGAGGCGGGCGGCTGTGGTGCGGGCCGCTTCGGGGCCGACCGTGCTGGTCAGGATGACGGTGGTGCCGGAGCGGAGGGATTCGGCTGCGCCGTGCTTGGCGAAGAGGGCGCCTTCGACCTGGGACTGGTCCCGGACCGCGAGGAGGACGATGTCCGCGTTCTCGGCGGCTTCGGCGGGGGAGGTGGCGGCGGAGCCGCCCGCCTTGGTGACCAGGGCTCGGCGGGTTTCGGCTATGTCGTAGGCCGTGACCGGGAGGTGGGCGGCCAGGCGGGTGGCCATGGGGAGGCCCATGGCGCCGAGGCCGATCACTGCGGTGCGGGGAGCGGTTGTCATTCGAGGTGTCCTTCGGGGAGGGGACGTGGGGCGTGGGGAAGGAGTACGGCTGCGGGTCGGAGGGGGCTGGTCGCGCAGTTCCCCGCGCCCCTAGATGTGGCTGGGGCAGTGGGTTCTCCGCGGGTGGGATCGTGGGCACGCACGCCCACAGCTGGGCGGGCTGGGCGGTGGGCGGGCTCGGCGGGCGCCGTTCCGCAGTGGTGCGGTTGCCTGCGAGTGCGGGAATCCAGCGGCCTGTGGCCGTGAACTACGCGGGCTGAGGGGTTAGTTGAGCGATGACCCGGGTCGCCGCCTGGGCAACCGCGTCGCGGCCCGCCGACCAGAGGCTCACCGCGTCCGAACCCGGTAGGGCGGACGGGAGTTGGGATGCGACCGCTTGCAGGTAGGCGCGGCGGAGTTCGGCGTTGACGTTGACCTTGGCCACTCCTCGGGTGAGGGCTCCGTGGAGTTCGGCGGTGGGGAGGCCGCTGGCTCCGTGGAGGACCAGGGGGACGGGGACCGCCGCGTGGATGGCGGCGAGGCGGGCGAGGTCCAGGTGGACGTCGTGGGCGGTGAAACCGTGGACGTTGCCGACGGCGACGGCCAGGGCGTCGATGCCCGTCTCGGCGGCGAACTCGCCCGCCTGGGCCGGGTCCGTCATGGCGGTGGCGGTCGCGTCGGCGTTCGTGGAGACGTCCTCGTCGCCCGCCAGGGCACCCAACTCGGCTTCCACCCAGGCCCCGTGGTCGCGGGCCCGGCGTACGGCCTCTCGTGTGAGCTCGATGTTCTCGGCGAACGGGAGATGGGAGCCGTCGACCATGACGGAGGTGTAGCCCGCTGCCAGGCAGGCGGTGATCTCGTCGAGGTCGCGGCTGTGATCGAGGTGGACGCCGAGGCGGGCGGGGGAGTGGGCGGCCGCGTCGAGGGCGAGGCGCATCAGGGGTTCGCGGCCCGCGTGCTTGAAGGGGCTCGAGCCGGCCTGGATCAGTACCGGGTGCCCTTCGGAGGCTTCCGCCGCGGCGACTATGCCCTGGACCGTCTCCAGGTTGTACGCGACGAAGCCCGGGAGCGCGTACCCGGCCTGGTATGCCTCTGTGAGGGATTTCAGGCCTTCGGTTCCGGTCAGCAGCATCAGGCGGCGCTCCTCAGGAGGGCGAGGGCGTCGGCGAGGGCGTCGTCGCCGCCGACGTTGCCCGCGAAGACGACGTACGGGATGCCGGCGGCCGGGCCGTCGACGGGCTGCCAGAGGGAGACGATGCCGGGGAGCAGGGTGCCGCGGGCCCAGGCGCGGCGGATCTCCAGGCCGTGGGTGGCGGTGTCGCTGGAGGTGATGCCGCCCTTGGCGATGACGAAGGCGGGGCGGCGGGCGGCGTTGACGAGGCGTACCGCTTCGACGAGGGCGGCCGAGACGCTCCGCGAGATGGCGAGGCTGGTGCCCGGGTCCGTGCCGGTGACGAGCGTGCGCGTGGTGCGGATGACCGCGTCGGAGGTCTCCAGGGCGGCCGCCGCCGCGGAGGCGAGCTCGTGGATGTGAGCGTCGCGGCGGGTGTCGTCGAGGAGTTGGGCGACGTCGAGTTCGTACTCGGTGAGGTCGTGGTGCCGGTCGCGCAGGCGGTTCAACTGGCGGGTGGTCAGGGAGACATGGGAGCCGACGACGATGAGGCCGTGCGGGGCGTCGCCGCGCAGGGGACGGAGTTCGGCGGGGGTGAGCGGGGGGTGGGCGGACTGGCCGGAGCGGGCACGTACGAAGGAGGGGCCTACGCGGTAGAGGAGGTGGGCGCCGTTCTCCTCGGCCTCGGCGAGGGCCAGGGCGAGGACGCGGAGGTCGTCGTCGCGGACCGCGTCCACCACGGCGGGGGCGCCGTCGCGGAGGGTGGAGAGGAGCGCGGCCACGTGGGAGGGGCCTTCGACGCGGAGGTCGGTGAGCGTGATGCGCAGGACCTTGTCGGCGGGGGTACGGCCCTGCGTCTTCTCCTCGATCCAGTCGGGGAGGCGGGAGGAGCGGTAGCCGAAGGTGGCGTCGCGGGCGAACTCGCTCTCGCCGACGGGGAGGAGGCCGTCCGCCGTGCGCATCCAGTGGGTCGAGTCGACGGTGAGGCGGCCGGCCTCGATGTAGGCGGGGACGAGGACGACTCCGTCGGGGGTGGGAGCGCCCTGAGCCGTCAACTCCTCGGCCAGTACGTCAGTTTCGAGGGGGAAGTGGCCGCGGAGGGTCGAGTCGCCCCGGGAGGCGATGGCGTAGGGGACGCCTTCGGCCTGGGAGGCCTCGTGGAGGGCGCGGACTATCTCGCGGTTGCGGGTGGCGGCGTCGTCGGGGGCGAGGCTGCGGGTGTTGGTGAGGATGAAGAAGGCGGTGCTGTTCTGACGCAGGGCCCAGCGGAGGTCGTCGACCGTCCAGGTGGTGAGGACGGGGATGTCCTTGACCGTCTGGGTGCCGGTGGGGTCGTCGTCCAGGACCACGAGGCGGGGGGCGGACCGGATTCTGGCGGCGACTTCCGCGGCGGGGATCTCACGGACCGGGGGAAGGCCGGCGAGGACTTCGGGCTCGGGGAGGGCATGGCGGGGTAGGGGCATGGCGGTTCCTGGGTGGGGACGGGGAGCTTGAGGGTTCCCGGGGACGGGGGTGCGTGGGGTAGGGAGTACGGCCGGCTGCGGGTTGTGCGTGTTGGGGTGGGCTGGTCGCGGCCACGATGGGGCCCCCGCTCATGGGAGTCCCCCCGCTTCGAGCGAAGCCGCGAGTGAGGGAGGAGCCGAGAGCGGGGAGGGAGCCGCAAGTGGTCACAGCCCCGCGCCCCTGATGTGGCTGGGGTCGTGAGCCGTCTGCGGGTGGGATCGCCTGCCCGCGGTTGCGGGATGCGGCTGGGCCCGCATGGGCCGCGCGCCGGCGGCACGATTGCCTACGGCTGCGCCAGGGGCGTGGGCGAGGTGGTGCCCGCAGCCGTGTGCGGCGGCAGTTCGGTGTCGGCGTGTCAGCCGGGGTGGTTCGGATCCTTGATCACGTGCGTGCGCAGGTCGTTCGCCGTCTGGTTCATATGGGCGTCCATCGCGCGGCGGGCCTTCTCCGGGTCGCCGGACTCCAGGGCGACCAGGACCGCTTCGTGGTGGGCGATCGCGTTGATACGGATCTGGGGGACCGCCGAGGTCTCGCGGCGGCCCTCCGCCAGGAGTGGGCCGAAGGGCTCGAAGAGCAGCGGGACGAAGAGGTTGCCGGTCGCCCGCATGACCGTGGCGTGGAAGTCGATGTCCGCCTGGACGAACTGTTCCGTGTCCGCCGCGTCGGCCGCCTCACGCATCGTCGCGAGGTGCTCGCGCAGTTCGGCGAGGTCGGCCTCGCCGCGGCGGACCGCGGCGAGTTCCGTCGCGCCGTTCTCGATGAGGCGGCGGGCCTCGATGAGCCGCTCGGAGAGGGCGGTGTGCGAGGAGCGGGACGCCGCGCGGACCACGTGTTCCAGGGCGGTCCAGCGGTCCGGCGGGTTCACGTAGGTGCCACGCCCGCGGACGACGCGTACGACGTTCTGGGCGCGCAGCTGCTTCACTGCCTCACGCACGGTCAGACGGCTCACCGACGACTGCTCGGCGAGCTCGGCCTCCGGGGGGAGGGCGGCGTCCGGCAGATACGTGCCGTCGATGATCGCGCTGAGCAGTTGCTCGGCGAGGTCTTCGGAGAGCGACATCGTTGGGCCTCCGGCGGGCGGGTCTCGGCGGGTGGTGATCAGAAGGCTGTCATCAAGTGATCGCGATGGTGATCAACAGATCTGACGTCAGACATCTGATGTCTCGATGCGCGTAACCATGACACCGGGGTCGAGGCCCGTCAATACCTCTGCGGGATTGCTGTTCGGTTACGGCGGTGGATCAAGCGAGGGGGCAGGTACGAACCCGCCCCGCGGCTCAGCTGAGAACCCGCCCAGGACTCAGGTAGGAACCCGCCCATGGCTCGGGTGAGCACCCGACCCAGGACGCAGGTAAGAAACGGGGGGAGGTCTCAGCCCTCCGTGTTCACCATCGACGCCGCCGCGTACGTCAGGTAGTTCCACAGCGTGCGCTCGTGCTCCTCGGAGAGGCCGAGTTCGTCGACGGCGGCTCGCATGTGCTTCAGCCAGGCGTCGTGTGCCGCGCGGTCGACGGCGAAGGGGGCGTGGCGCATCCGCAGCCGGGGGTGGCCGCGGCTCTCGCTGTACGTGGTCGGGCCGCCCCAGTACTGGATCAGGAACAGCGTGAGCCGGTCCTCGGCCGGGCCGAGGTCCTCCTCGGGGTACATGGGCCGCAGCAGCGGGTCCTCGGCGACGCCCTCGTAGAAACGGCGCACGAGGCGCCGGAAGGTCTCCTCGCCGCCGACCTGCTCGTAGAAGGTCTGCTCCTGAAGCGTGCCGCGTCGAATCTCGACCACGTTGGTTGGCCTCACAAAAGTCGCTCGGGTAAGCCCCTGGTCTTTTCGGCCGGGGGTCCGGGGCTGGCCCCCGGGAATTGCCGCCACACTCTTCATGGTCTCAGACGGGGAGACCGAGGACTCAAGGCTTAGGACCACCCTCCCTGAGGGATGGGTTCCGGATCGGGCGCTTCCGCCGCTCGCCTCCCGGCCCGTCCCGCAGCACAGTGGAGTTATGGGCACGCACGCCATCGACCACGGCCTCGACGACCTCGCCGCCACGGCACGGGCGGCGCTGGTGCGCGAGATCGAGGCGAGTGGGGCCTGGGACACCGACCCGGTCTGGCGGGAGGCCTTCGCGAGCGTCCCCCGCCACCTCTTCGTGCCGTACTACTACGTCGGCGTGCAGGGCGGCTACGAGCGCAGGTGGGGCGAGGACCCCAGCCCACGCAAGCGCGAGAACTGGATGCGCGGCGCCTACTCCGACGCCCCGCTGGCCACGAGGGTGCGCGACGGCGAGCTGGTGTCGTCCAGCAGCCAGCCGTCCTTGATGGCGAAGATGCTGGCCGAGCTGGAGGTGCGGGACGGGGACGCGGTCCTGGAGATCGGCGCCGGCACCGGTTACAACGCGGCCCTGCTCTCGCACCGGCTGGGCGACGAGCTGGTCACCACGGTCGACCTCGATCCCGAGATCACCGAGTCCGCCCGACAGCACCTGGCCGCCGCCGGCCACCACCCGACCGTCGTCACCGGAGACGGCGCACGCGGCTGCCCCGAACACGCCCCCTTCGACCGGATCATCGCCACCTGCACGATGGGCTCCATCCCGCGCGCCTGGCTGGCCCAGTGCCGCCCGGGCGCCCGGATTCTCGCGCCGCTCGCCACCGGGGTGATCGCCCTGCGGGTACGGGACGCCTGGCACGCCGAGGGCCGCTTCCTGCAGACGCCCGCCTACTTCGTGCCCCTGCGCGGCGACACCCGGCCGGAGCTCCCGGACATGGACCTGGAGGGCCTGCCGCGCCGGGCCAGGACCGACGAGCTGTTCCGGTTCCTGCTGACGCTGACGGTGGGCCGCCTCGATCCGTACGAGGCGTACTCGCTGTGGGAGCGCGAGGACCAGCCGGACCGCCGGCGGTACGGGATCACGGTCAGCGGTGAGCGCGCGTGGGCGTGGCTGGACGACCCCGAAGGGCCGTACGCCTGGCCGTTGCCGTGAGCTCCGCTGTTCGTGCGGTTCGTTTGCCGCGGGCCGGTGGGGGCTTGGCGCTCCCCACTCCGGCTTCTCCCCCACTCTCGGCTCCGCTCGAGCGGGGGGCCCGCATGAGCGAGGAGGATCCCCATCGCGGCGGAGCCGCATGTCGATACGGATCCGCGCCCTTACGGGGCCCGGATCCGCCTAGCCCCGCCTGATTGTGATCGTCGTCCAGGCTCCCACGTGCACCCGGTCGCCGTCCTGCAGCGGTACGGGGACGAAGGGCTGGATGGGCTCCTCGGCGCCGTTGACCGTGGTGCCGTTGGTGGAGTTCTGGTCGACGACCGCCCAGCCGCCGTCGGGCTGCTGGACGAGGACCGCGTGCTGATGCGAGACGCCCGGGTCCTCCGGCGGCACCGACAGGTCGATGTCCGGGGTGTCGCCCGTGGAGTGGCGGCGGCGGCCGATCGTGAGCTGGTTGCCGATGAGCGGGCGCTGCTGTTCCGGCGAGTACGCGGGCAGGTTGAGGCCCGCGGCCTCCGGCCCGGAGCGATGCATCATCGCCATGAAGTAGTCGCGGTCGGGCCCGATCGTGATGCTCCACGCCAGTGGCTGCTGCTGGTACCCGGGCGGCGCCTGGGTCGAGCCGGGCTGCGGGTAGCCGTAGCCGCCCTGTCCGCCACCGGGGCCGGGTGGACCGCCAGGGCCACCGGGCGCACCCGTCGACGGCGGCGAGATCACCCAGTCGTCCTCACCGCCCCCGAAGGACGGACCACCGGGCGACTGAGGATGCCCGGTCTGCTGCGGGTACCCGGGCGGAGCCGGCGGACCGGCCTGCTGGAACCCCTGCGGAGCACCGGGACCGTTCTGCCCGCCGGGCCCGCCGTACCCCCCAGGCATTCCCGGCCCGTTGCCCCCGGGTCCGGGCGGCGGCGGAACCTGCCGTGACGGATCGCCGGGGTACCCCGACGGCTCCTCGCCGTACTGCGGGATCGGCTCCGCGGGCCGGTTCATCTGCGAGGGCCGGGAGCCCTGGTAGTCGTACCCGCCATGATTAGGAACAGGACCGGGGCCGGCCTGTCCGGGCGGCTGCTGCTGGAACCGGAGCGCCGGGTTCGGACCACCAGGTCCGGAGCCGGGCCCGGGCCCACCGCCGGGCCCCGGCGGCCGAGGCGCGGCCGGAGTGTACGAAGTCGCGGTGTTCGTCAGGAAGTTCCACCGGCACTCCTCGCAGAACGGCGCCCCGCCCTCGCGCGGGGTACGGCACTGCGGGCAGAGCTCCGGCTCGGGTGCCGGGTCGGGCACCGCGGACAGGTGCGGGCGGCCACCCTGGCCGGGCGGCTGAGGAGAGCCGGGTGGCGGATAGCCGTAACCGGCGGCCGGGGGCGGCGGCGGAGGTGGCGGGGGCACGGCACCGGCCATGCGGTGACCGCAGACCTCGCACCAGTCGTCGGAACCCGACTGGTGTCCGTTCGGGCAGGTCGGCATGTCGGCGCTTCCCCCTCTCCTGTTCCGGCCCGGGGGCCGAAGTTCTCCGCCCCACGAAGGGCCGGGATCGCTGCTTTTCACGACGGCCCCGAGGGAGCCGTACTGCTCTACCGCTTCTCGACTACGTCTCTTGCATCTCTACTTCTTTACACGAACAGTCTTCGTGGACCGTGTCTCGAGAGTCATCTCGTCGGCCTCCGCGACCTTCGCTTTCAATCGCACAGTACCTGCCGCGGCGTCGACCACGTCGACCACCTTCGAAAGCAGTTTCGCCGTATCGGCGTTTCCGGAGGCGCTGGCGAGCTGAACGGCGCGGCCCAGCTTGGCCGTTGCCCCGTCGATGTCTCCCGATTTGCGTGCGTCCAGACCCTGTTGGATGACTTGCGCCAGTTCGGCCTGCCCCGTGTAGTGCGCGACCTGCGGGTTGATCGACGTGGATGCCGCCATGTCGTCGGTCCACACGGCCCGTACGAGACCCTGCGCGCCCAGGCTCTGCGCGGGCCCGTCGCCCTGCGGGATGACCAGGGAGACGCGGGCGGCGAGCATCTCCTGGCCGATGCCGGCCTCGGGTACCTCGACGCACACGTGGTAGTCACGGGACTCGTCTCCCCAGGAGCCGGTGGGATAGTCCCCGGCGCGCGGGCCCGCTTCCGTGCGACGGTCGGTCAACTGCTCGACCGTGGGTGCGACTTGCTTGACGAATTTGATCGATGTGCCCACCGGGGTCCACAGCCGCAGTGCGACGTCCGCGACCTCCTTGCCCATGGCCGTCTCCATCATCTGCGTGAAGTCGGCGGCCAGGCCCGCCGGGTCGGCCACGATGTCGGCGGTGCCGAGCAGCGCGGAGGCGATCCCGGTGACCTCCTTGACCTCCCAGTCCGTGCCGACGCCCCGCGCGTCACAGGTGAAGCGGCTCGCGCAGGCGTCGAGGGAGGCCTTGAGGTCCTCGGGCGACTCGTGTTCGTTGCGGCCGTCGGTGAGCACGATGCCGTGCCGGATGGCGACGTCCGCCGAGGACAGCAGGCGGTCGGCCAGCCGCAGCCAGGTGCCGATCGCCGTACCGCCGCCCGCGCTGAGCTTGCGCAGCGCCTGCTTGGCCTGATCGCGGGTCCCCGGGCCGGCGACGGCGAGACGGCCGTCGCCCGGGTAGACCTCCTTGGCCACGTGCGTGCCGCCGATCACCGCGAAGTGCACGCCGTCACGGAGGGCGTCGATCGCGGCGGCCGTCGCGTCGCGGGCGCCCCGCATCTTGGTCGGCGGGTAGTCCATGGACCCCGAACAGTCGACCATGATCACCACGGCCGCGTCCGGGCTCTGCCCGGGTGTGTACAGGTGGGGCGCCGCGACGGCGCTCCCGATCGTGCCGCCGCCGGTCGAGGTCACCGTCACGATCGCGTTGACCTCGCGGCCGCCCTCGGGCAGGTACTCGTTCTGGTACACATCCACCGAGAACTGCGGCACGTTGGACTTCGAGAAATTGGCCATGCCTTCTCTGCTCCCCCTCAGGACTCCCACGAAGCGTGGGTGATGTCGGTAGGCGGACCGGTCCCCTCCGGTCCTCGGCCGATCCCGATCGGCCTGTGCGAGCCGATCCCGTCCGGCCGTTGAAGCCGATACCGCATCGGCCTCAGGCGGATCCTGCCCCCTGCGGCGGGGCCGGGAACGGCAGGACGGCCACTGTTACGTTGTCGTGGCCCCCGCCGTCCAGGGCGTGACCCACCATGACCTGGGCGCTGTGCAGCGGCCGGGCCGCGGCGTCCGGGGGGATGACCTCGGCCATCTCCTCGGCCGACTCCGCGTAGTTCCACAGCCCGTCGGTGCACACCACCACTACACCTGGCCGGTCCGGCTTGAAGGAAGCGGTGTGCGGCTCCAGTTCGTACGCGTCCGCCCCCAGCCAGCCCGTGATGGCGTGGGCGCGCTCGTCGGCGTACGCCTCCGCCTCGTTCATCAGGCCCGCGGCGACCATCTGGGCGGCCCAGGAGTCGTCCTCGGTGAGCCGGGCCGGGGGAGAGGTCCGGTCCACCGGGACCCAGTAGGCGCGGCTGTCGCCGACCCAGCCGACGATCAGCAGGCTGGGGGTGACGATGGAGCCGACGATGGTGCACGCCGGGGCGTTCTGGTGCGGTTGGTGCTCGTGGGGCGAAGGGGCCCGGTCCGCCAGCGAGTTGACCGCCTCCGAGGCGGCGATGATCGCCTCGTGCATGGCCTGCTGCGGGTGTGTGCCGCGCGGCAGGGAGCCCAGGAGGGACTCGTTGGCCGCGCGGGAGGCGGCGAGGGAGGCCTCGTCGGGGCGGGTAGCCGAGGACACACCGTCGCAGACGATCGCGACGACCGCGGGCGAACCGTCGGACAGCGCGGTCGACGACACGGTGAACGCGTCCTCGTTGCGGTGGTGACGCAACCCCCGGTCGCTGACGGCGGCGACCGCGGCCAGCTCCTGCTCCATGTGGTCGCGTTCGCGCGGCTGCGCGTGCCCGCAGTTCTCGCAGTAGCCGTCCCGGTCGACATGGCCCGAACGGCAGGCCACGCAGACCTTGGTGCCCGCGGCGGGCGTCGCGAAGCCGGCCGTACGGGGATCGCCGGCCGTGCGCGGATCGGCGGACGGCATCTCGGGCGGCAGCGGCGCGGCGAGCGGGTACTCGTCAGGTTCGCCGGAATGGGCGGCGGACGGCGCGAAGGACGGTGCCGGGGGCGCGACGAAGGGCGGTGCGGCGGGCGGCACGGCAGACGGCGCCCCTGGCCGGTCGAACCGTACGCCGGGGCTGTCGGACTCGCCCGACTCCCGGCCCTCGATGTCCGTCGGCAGGACCACGGGCACGGGTGTGTTCGAGCTGTCCACCTCGGGGGCGACCGGCCAGTCCACGGACGCCGCGGCCGCAGGGGGCCGCGCCGCCGTGCCGTTCATGGCGATCGTGGGACCGTCGTCCGGCGGCGCGGGCACGGCCGACAGGTCGTACCCGCACGCACCGCAGAAGCGGTCACCCGACTCCAGTGGCTCCTCGCAGCTGGGACACTTCGACAATGCCGGCAACTGGGGCATCTGCGACATGAATTACACCCACGTCCGGGGGCGGTAGCGGTTGGCGCGCTCCACCAGATCGATCCTCTCCTCGCCACCTTGGGCGAGCCGGGCCAGTGTCCGGTACGAGCGCTCCAGTCCGAAGCGCAGGCCCCGCTCGTCCAGGTCACTGCCGAGCAGTACGGTTCGCGCTCCGGTATTCGGCGGGGCGGAACCCTGGCTACCGGAGAGTACCCAGTCCAGGGCACAGCCGAGGACCTCTGTGGACAACTGTTCGCGGCGGACCGCGTCCAGACCGTACCCGTTGAGCGCCTCGACCTGGGCCGCGGCCGAGGTGAGGTCGTCCAGGAACGGAGTGTCGGCCACTCCAGATCCGGCTCCTGGTCCGCCTCCTGGCCCGGATCCGCTTCCTGGTCCGGATCCTGGACCAGAAGGCAGGGTGGCCTCGCTCAGCCGCTGCCTCAGCCGTGCCCGTACGGCGGCGACGCGGGCCGCCGTGTAGTGGATCGACGCCTCCGGCACCGACTCCAGCGTCCGTACGGCTCCCCGGCGGTCGCCCGACGCGAGCTGTACACGGGCCAGGCCGAACGCCGCGCTCACATAGCTCGGGTCGGTGGTCCACACGAGGCGGTAGTACTCGGCGGCGTTGTCCAGCTGCCCGAGTACCTCCGCGCACAGGCCGAGGGCCAGCTTGGGCGCGGGCTCGCCGGGGAACGCGTCGTAGATCGCGTCGAAGGACACCGCCGCGACCTCGTGGTCGCCCGTGGCGAGCGCCGCCACGCCCCGGTACCAGACCACCCGCCAGTCGTCGGGATGATCCCCCTCCAGGGCTTCCAGCGTCCTGGTGGCGCTGCCGAGTTCACCCATCTCCAGGCGCGCCCGCAGCTCGCGCAGCCGCAGCTCCAGGGAGCCCGTGGGCGCCGCGTGCAGCGCGGTGATCAGCTCCGCGGGCGCGGACGCCATGAGACCCGCCAGGAATCCGGCGTTCGGGTCGCCCGGGTCCACCCGCGGCACTGGCAGCGCGAGCGCGGCGGCGGCGGTGTTCAGCGGCTTGACGAAGGCGGCCGGAGCGGTCGGGGAGGCCGACGAGAAAGCGGCAGCCGACAAGAGGGCGGGGGCCGGGCCGGGAGCCGGTGGCATGGCCGGCCTGCCGTTCGCCCCGGCGGACAGCTCGGACGCGCCCTTCTTGCCCAGGGCCCTCCCCAGTACCTTCTCCCGTGTCCCGCCTCGCACGGGAATGATCCGAACACCGAGCCGCGACACATCCCCGTCCAGGGTGGCGAACAACTCCGTGTCCGTGACCCTCAGTTCGGGCCCGAACAGCGTGGACAGCGAGGGCCGCGCCCGCCCGGTCTGCACGGAGACGACCTCGCGCAGCACACCGGTGAGCTGCTCCGCCATCTCCTGCGCGGAGGCGAACCGGCGGGCCGGGTCGGGGTCGGTGGCCCGTACGAGGAGCCGGTAGAAGGACTCGTACGTGCGGAAGACCTCGATGTTGCCGGGGTCGGGCAGGGAGTCCACGAACACGTTCGTGTAGCCCTGGAAGTCGAAGGTCAGGACCGCGAGCGTGCGGGCGACCGTGTAGAGGTCGGAGGCCACCGACGGGCCGACGTCGGCGACCTCCGGCGCCTGGTACCCCACCGTGCCGTAGATGGCCGACTCGTCGTCGTCCATCCTGCGCACCGCGCCCATGTCGATCAGCTTGAGCTGGTCCTCGGTCTGGATCGCGTTGTCGACCTTGAAGTCGCAGTACAGGAGGTTGCGGCTGTGCAGATGGCCGAGGGCTTCCAGCGCCTCGATGCCGTACGCGCAGGCCTGCTCCACCGGCAGCGGGTCCCGCTTCCCCTCCGGCGTCCGGCGGCCGTTGGCGATCTCCTTGAGGGACTTGCCGCCGACGTACTCCATGACGATGTAGCCGTCGAGGGAGCCGGTGCGCTGGTCGAGGTGCTCGACGAAGTTGTAGATCCGCACGATGTTGGAGTGCTCGATCTCGGCAAGGAAGCGGCGCTCGGAGATCGCGGCGGCCATCGCGTCCTGGTCGCCCGTGTCGAGGAGGCCCTTGAGGACCACCCAGCGGTCGGACACCGCTCGGTCGACGGCGAGATACACCCAGCCGAGCCCGCCGTGCGCGAGGCAGCCCGCGACCTCGTACTGCCCGTGCACGATGTCGCCGGTGGTCAGCTTCGGTACGAACGAGTACGGGTGGCCGCACTTGGTGCAGAAGCCCTCCGTGCGCCCGGGGCGGTCGCCGCGTGAACGCCCCACCGGGGCGCCGCAGTCGGAGCGCGAGCAGAACCGCTTGCGCTCCGGGACCTCGGGGTTCTCCTGGATCATCGCGCGCGGGTTCGGCCGCGGCACGTCCGGGACCTGCACCAGGCCGACGCCGAGCCGGCCGCGACCGGAGGACCCGGCCGTCGAACCGGAGCTGCGCACCGACACCGAGCGGCCCGTCGAGCTCCCTGACAGGGAACGCGAGAGCCGGCCCGACACCGAGCGCCGGGACTGGGCGGAGCGGGACGAGGAGCGGGAGGACGCGCGGGAGCTGGAGCGTGAGCTGCTGCCGCGGGAACCGCGTGAGCCACGCGAGCTCTTGCCGCCCGCCGTGATCCCGGTCGGCGGGGACCCCACCATGCCGCTCGCTGAGACGACCGGCGCCAGACCGCACGTGTCGCAGTACAGCTCGCCGCCGCCCACGTCCTCGTACGACCCCGAGCAACCGGGCCGCTGGCACTTTTTCTCCTGAGTCATCGTTCCCCCCTCCGGTCCTGTGGCCCGCCTTGGTCGGGGACCCTGGGCACCAGCAAATCGGCGGCCGCGTGCTGGTAGCGCAGCACCGCCTGTTCCGCCACGCGCAGATCGCAGGGCGCGCTCCACAGCATGCGGCGCGCAGCGTCGTACCGCTCCACGAGCAGTGGATCCTCGGCGAGGCCGTGCCGGGCGACCTTCGCCTTGTAGGCGTCCAGGCGGCCGCGCAGCTCCGCGCGGACCGCGAGCGGCGCGGTGACCGCGGTCAACGACTCGCGGGCGCGCAGCAGTTCGTACTCGGCCTTCTCCTCCAGGGACTCCAGAAGCGGCGAGAGGCGGTGCCACTGTGCGTGCCTGCGGTACTCGGAGGCCGTCGCCAGCTGCTCCTGAAGCGCGGTCGGCGGGCCGCTCACCGCGGGCACCTCGGACGCGGCGATCTTCGCCAGCACCTCGCCGCGGGCACTTCTCGCCTCGGCCAGCGTGCGGTCCGCCCGGCTCAGCACGTCCCGCAGCTTCACCAGGCGGGCCTCCGCGTCCTGGCGCACGGTGAGTACGGCGTCGATCTCGCGGCGCACCTCCTCCAGAGCGCGCGCCTCCCGGTCGTAGCGCGTGGTGTCGGGGCGGCCGCCGCCCGGCGCCGAACTCCCCTGCGCGGGAAGCCAGAAGTCCAGCGGGTCGGAGATCACCTGCTCGCGCAGCGACGTCAGCGTGCGGGTGATCCGCTCCAGGTCGTCGCCCGACGGGTGCTCACCGGGGCGTACGCCTACGGAGTGCGCGAGCCGGCGGGTGCGCTGCAACTCCGCGGCGAGCAGATCGATCCGGGCGGGCAGCGCCGACCACACCGCGTCGGACGCGACGACCATGTCGAGCGACTGCGCGTACAACTGGTTCATGCGGTCCACGAGTTCGGCCAGCGTGAAACGTTCGCTGAGCTTGCCCGTGCCCGCCATCGTGGGCGCCGAGGCCGTGGCGGACGCGCTGCCCGCCACAGTGACGCTCTCGCCGCGCAGCAGCTCCGTCAGCTCCACGAGATCGTCGCGGTTCGACCAGCGTCTGCGCGAGCGGATCTCACGCGCGGAGCGCAACGCGTCCGCGTAGGCGTCGAAATACGCCCACAGCAACGTGATCGACGCCTCGGCGGCCCCCCAGCGCTCCTTGGTCGTGCCCGTGAGCTCGGCGCCTTCGAGGAGTCTGCGGCCCGCGTGGTCCTGGAGGGCGAGGAGCGAGGTCTCGATGGCCTCGTGCTCCGCGCCGAGCCGCGCCAGCGCACGGTCCACCTCGTCCCGGTCCATCACCGGCCCGGAGGGTCCCGTGACGCCCATCGATCACCTCTCACTTTCGGTTGTGCCGGTTGGATGTTCCCCGTTGGTTCTGGACGTTCCCCGTTGGCTCGTCGGTTACTTGTACTGGACCGGGGGCGGTCCGGCCGACGCGCCGAGGCTCGCGGCGAGCCAATCGTCGTACGACTTCTGCCAGCCGTCCTTGCGGTAGTCCACCAGGATCTGGTTGACCCGGCGTACCAGATCGACCGAGTCCTTCTTCATCGCCACGCCGTAGTACTCCTCGGTGAACGGTTCGCCCTTGAGCTCGACCGTCGGGTCCTGGGCGGCCTGGCTCGCGGCGAGCGCGCCGTCGGTCACCACCGCGTCGACCTCGCCGAGCTGTAGCCTCACCAGGCAGTCGAGTTGGTTGGGCACCGTGGTCTTGATGTCGGCGGACGCGACGAGTTCGCCGCTCTTCTTGTCGGCTTCCAGTTTCTCGTACGCGGTGGAGCCCGTCGCCGAGCAGATCCGCTGGTTCGCCAGTGATTCGTCGTACCCGGTGATGTCCGAGCTCTTCGGGGCGAGCACCTGCTGGCCGGTCTTGAAGTAGGGCGACGAGAAGGCGACCTCCTCCAGCCGCTTGCAGTTGATCGTCATGGTGCGCACCACCATGTCGACCTTGTCGCCCTGGATCGCCGGGATGCGCTCGTTGGTCGGGATGGCCTGGAACCGGACGTTGTTGGGCTTGTCGCCGACGATCTGGTCCGCGATCGCGTGCACCAGGTCGATGTCGAAGCCCTCCAACTCGGCGGTATCCGAGGTGCTGTTCGGGTCACGGTAACCCCAGCGGTAGCTGTTCTGGTCGACGCCGACGATCAACTGGCCGCGGTCCTTGATCTTCTGGACCGTCTCGCCGTTCTGATCGCCGGAGGCCGGGTCCAGGCTCTGGGCCTCGGGTTTCTCGCACTCCTCGGCCTTGGCCTGCTCGCCCTGGGCCACTCCCTGGCCGCCGACGCCCGTGCTGTCGTCCTCGCGCGACTGGGCCACC
The DNA here is from genome assembly GCF_052245575.1 of Streptomyces sp. 2A115. Taxonomy (NCBI): domain Bacteria; kingdom Bacillati; phylum Actinomycetota; class Actinomycetes; order Kitasatosporales; family Streptomycetaceae; genus Streptomyces; species Streptomyces sp. 2A115. The sequence continues at coordinate 37,792 of NZ_JBQQCG010000080.1, forward strand.
GGCAGCAGCAGTGCGAAGACCACCGCCAGGGCGCAGACGACCGCCATCGCGCCCACCCCGCCCCAGCCCCTCAGGCTGGCCCGCAAACGCCGTGCGTTCATCGTCATGCCCCCTCTCACCGGTACTCCGACAGCCTGCGTCCGATGCCGAGCACCGCGCCCGCCGCGGCCAGCACGGCGAGCGCCGCGGCGCCCACCGCGAGGCCGTTCATCGCGCCCCGGCCGTCGCCGGCCGCCTGCTTGAACTCGGCCGCCTCGTGGATGAGCGCGTTGTTCAGGGCGATGTCCACGTTGTCGAAGCACTCGCCCGTCGGCTGGTCCGCCTTGGAGCCGATCACCTTGTCCAGCGCGCCCTGGTAGTTGCCCGCGTTGTCCTCCTTGCGGGCTTCCTTGTGCCGTTCCTTCCAGACCTTCATGTTGGCCGTCGCGGCCTCCACCGGCTTCACACCCGCGCTGTTGTCAGCGAGGTCCTCGGCGGCGCTCAGCTTCGCGGTGAGCTCCGTCATCTGCCGCTCGAAGTCGTCGTCGAAGACGTCCACGACCCTCTCGTTCTCGCCCGTGCCCACCGTCTTGGTCTCCGCACCGCGGGCGACCAGCGTCAGGTTCTCATTGCCCCGGGCCTTGAGCGAGGCGATCCTGGCGTCGTTCAGCGTGTTCAGCGAGCGGACCCCGTTGTCGTACGAATCGTTCAGCCCGGCGCGGGCGACGCTGTGGCCGACGACCAGCCAGAGCAGCACGACCGTGGAGGCGGCCGTGGCGGCGGCCAGGCCCTGGTTCAACACCCGGTTCGTCCGCCGGTAGTTGCGCCGCTGGGCCCAGACGAGTCCGCCGAGCGCGACGACGCCCACACCGATCGCGATCCACGGATAGGGCGTCGCGGCGTCGTAGTCGGAGCGCAGTTGCTGGTTCTCCACCTTGTAGAGATCCTCGGCGTCGCCGAGCATCACCTGCATCTTGGAGTTCGCGTACCGCAGGTAGGCGCCGCCGAGGGGGAAGCCCTGCCGGTTGTTGGCCCGGGCACGCTCGACCAGGCCCTTGTACTCGGGCAGCCGCTTGTTGAGCTTGGTGATGGTCTTCTCGGACGGGGAACCGGGCTCGGAGTTGGACGCGGCCGTCACCAGCTTCTCCGCGGCCACGCTGATGTTCTCCTCGTAGTCCTTGCGGGACTCGGCCGTCTCCTGGCCGCCCGCGAGGAAGCCGCTGGACGCCGCCGTGTTGGCGGCGGCGAGGGAGCGGTAGATGTCCGCCGCGTCTGCGCTCAGCGGCTGACTGCTGTGCAGTACGTCGTCGGCGGCGGCCGAACGCTCCGTCATCTGCCAGGCGGTGACCGCGCCGAACGAGACGACGAGGAGGGCGAGGACGGCACCGATGATGCGCAGCCGCCCGGGCTCCGTGGTCGCCGCGGCACGCAGCCGGTCGACGCCCTCCGCCCAGGCCGTACGGCGCGGGGGCCCGGGATCGGACGCGGGCGGGCGGCCCTGCGGCCCCGGCGGCGGAGCCTGTGGCGGCACCGCGGGCATGGTGGGCGCCGGAGTCCCCGGTGGCGCCGCACCGCCCTTCTGCTGGTATGTCACTCGACCTCCCCCATGGTCATCGGCCGGTCACCTCCGCCCGGCGACAGGGAGCCCGGAAAGAGGTGCACGGCCGCAAGTATCGCCGCCGGGACTGACATCCGCACAGGCCTTGACTCGATCTTGTTCGGATTGCAGCACAGTCGCAGCACAGCGAAAGATCCCGTACCTCCCCTGACGATGAATACGCCAACCCGAACAGTTCGGTTCCCCTGGATCAGACCCCTTCGTAAAACTCGCGCACGCGGGCGTGCGCGCGGGCCGGGGCGCCCACGTGGTCGAGGCCGAGAAGGGCGGATCCGAGGACCGGCCGCGCGGTGACGACCTGGGGTACGGCCTTCGGTGCCCGCTCGGCCAGCAGTTCCCCTATCCGGTCGTCGAGTTGGGGGTGACGGGCGGCCAGGATGCTGCCGCCGAGCAGGACCGGGGTCTCCTCGTCGAGCAGGTCGAGGCGGGTCAGGGCGACGCCAGCCATGGCCACCACCTCCTCCGCGAGCCGGTCGACGAGCGCGCGGGCCACCGGGTCGCCGTCCGCCGCCGTGGCGAACAGGACCGGCGTCAGCTCGTGGCGCCGCGCGTAGTCGATGTGCTTCAGGTGCAGGGCCTCGATCAGCGCGTACATGGAGTCGAGACCGAACTGGGCGGGCAGGGCACGGACCAGCGAGGTCGGACCGCCGCGCCCGTCCTCGGCCCGCGCCGCGTGCCACACGGCTTCCTCGGCGAGGCCACCCCCGCCGCCCCAGTCACCGGAGAGACGGCCGATGGCCGGGAAGCGGGCGACGCGCCCGTCGGGCCGCATGCCGACGCAGTTGATACCTGCGCCGCACACCACGGCCACCCCGCGCGGCTCGGCGATCCCGGCGCGCAGGATCGCGAAGGTGTCGTTGCGGACCTCCACGCTCGTCCCCCACGCGCGCGCGTGCAGCGCGGCGGCCAACTGCTTCTCCTCCACGGGGAGATCGGCGTTGGCGAGACAGGCGGAGACATGGTCCACGGAGGTGACGCCCGCTTCGGCGAAGGCCCGGCCGACGGCCTCGGCGAGCGTGTCCACGGCCTGCCGGACCCCGACGACGGGGGGCTGGAACCCGCCGCCGCGCGCCGTGGCGAGGACGCTCCCGTCGTCCGCCACGACCGCGACGTCGGTCTTGCTGTTCCCCGCGTCGATGGCGAGGATCCGTGCGGTCACGCCCACGCGAGGTGCTCCCGGTTGTGCGCGATCAACTGGTCGGTGAGGGCGTCGGCGTACGCGTGCTGGCCGATCAGGGGATGCGCGAGCAGCGCGCGGAACACCCGCTCGCGCCCTCCGTGCAGCGCGGCCTCCAGCGCCAGGTCCTCGTAGGCGGTCACGTTCGCCATCAGGCCCGCGTACAGCGGGTCCACCGGCGGCACCGGCAGCGGCGTCGCGCCCCGGGAGCCGACCGCCGCCTGCACCTCGATGACGGCGTCGTCCGGCAGGAACGGCAGCGTCCCCTTGTTGTACGTGTTCACCACCTGGTACGGACTGCCTCCCCCGGCTCCGCCCAGCAGGGCCGCCGCGAGATCCACGGCCGCCTCCGAGTAGTACGCCCCACCCCTCTTGGCGAGCAACGCCGGCTTCTCGGCGAGCTCCGGGTCGGCGTACATCGTCAGCAACTCCCGCTCCATCTCGGCCACTTGGGAGGCCCGCGACGGCTTCGTACGAAGCTCTCGTACGACCTCGTCGTGCGCGTAGAAGTAGCGCAGGTAGTAGGAGGGGACGACGCCCAGGCGGTCGATGACATCGCGTGGCAGGCGCAGTTCGGCGGCGATTGCGTCACCGTGCTCGGCAAGCAGCTTGGGCAGGACGTCCTCGCCCTCGGGGCCGCCGAGCCGCACACCCGTTTCCCAGGTGAGGTGGTTGAGGCCCACATGGTCGAGGTGCACATCGGTCGGAGCGATGCCCAGGAACCCGGCGAACATCCGCTGGAACCCGATCGCCACGTTGCACAGTCCGACCGCCTTGTGACCGGCCTGGAGCAGGGCGCGGGTCATGATGCCGACCGGGTTGGTGAAGTCGATGATCCAGGCGTCCGGGTTGGCACGCCGTACGCGCTCGGCGATGTCGAGCACCACCGGAACCGTACGCAGTGCCTTGGCGAGGCCGCCCGCGCCGGTCGTCTCCTGCCCGACGCAGCCGCACTCCAGCGGCCAGGTCTCGTCCTCGCCCCGGGCGGCCTGGCCGCCGACGCGCAGTTGGAGCAGGACGGCGTCGGCGCCCTCGATGCCCGCGTCCAGGTCGGAGGTCAGGACGATCCGGCCGGGGTGCCCCTGCTTGGCGAAGATGCGCCGGGCCAGGCCGCCGACGAGCTCCAGCCGGTCGGCGGCCGGGTCGACGAGCGTCAGTTCCTCTATGGGCAGGGTGTCCCGCAACCGGGCGAATCCGTCGATCAGTTCCGGCGTGTAGGTCGAACCCCCGCCGACGACTGCCAGCTTCACCCTTTGACTCCTGTCAGTGTCACGCCTTCGATGAAGGCTTTCTGCGCGAAGAAGAACACGGCGATCACCGGCGCCATGACGAGCAGCGTCGCCGCCATGGTGAGATTCCAGTTCGTATGGTGGTTGTCCTTGAAGGACTCAAGGCCGTAACTGAGCGTCCAGGCCGCCGGATTGTCGCTGGCGTAGATCTGCGGCCCGAAGTAGTCGTTCCAGCAGTAGAAGAACTGGAACAGCGCGACCGCCGCGATCCCCGGCTTGGCCAGCGGCACCACGATCCGCAGCAGGGTGCGCAGGTCGCCGCAGCCGTCGACCTTGGCCGCGTCGAGGTACTCGTCCGGGATGGTCAGCAGGAACTGGCGCAGCAGGAAGATGCTGAAGGCGTCGCCGAAGGCCATCGGGATGATCAGCGGCCACAGGGTGCCCGTCAGATGCATCTGCTTGGCCCAGAACAGGTACATCGGCACGATGACCACCTGCGGCGGCAGCATCATCGCGGAAATGACGAGCATCATCGCGATCCGGCGCCCGCGGAAGCGGAACTTGGCCAGCGCGTAGGCCACCGGGACGCTGGACAGGACCGTCAGGACCGTGCCAAGGCCCGCGTAGAGCAGGGTGTTGCGCCACCAGGTGAGGAAGCCGGGGGCGTTCCAGACCTTCGAGTAGTTGTCCCAGTTCCAGGAGCGTGGCCACAGGGCGCTGGTCAGCGCCTGCCGGTCGTCCATCAGGGACGTGAGCAGGATAAACACGAACGGCATGATGAAGAACAGCGCGGCGGCGATGCCGAGAGAGTGCACGGCGATCCAGTGCAGCAGCTCTTTGCGGCGGGCGGCACGGGCCGCCGGGCTCCGGCCGGTCGCGTGCGCCGGGTCGCCCGTGGTCGGGGTCGGCGGGCGCGCGGTGACGGTGTTGGTCACGAGGATCAGTCCTCCACCGAGATCAGGCCGCTGCGGCGGCGCATCAGCAGCGCGGTGAACGCCATGGACAGAGCGAAGAGCACGAGCGCGACCACGCAGGCGGAGCCGGTGTCGAAGCGCTGGAAGCCCAGGGTGTAGACGAGTTGGGGGAGGGTCAGCGTCGACTTCCCCGGGTAGCCGGGCTCGTAGATCTGGCCGGCCCCGGCGCCGATGACACCGCTGGCCGTCTTACCGGCGATGAGCGGCTGCGTGTAGTACTGCATGGTCTGGATGACACCGGTGACCACGGCGAACAGCACGATGGGCTGGATGTTCGGCAGGGTGACGAAGCGGAACCGCTTCCAGGACCCGGCGCCGTCGAGCTCGGCCGCCTCGTACTGCTCCTTGGGCACGTCGAGCAGCGCCGCCATGAAGATCACCATGAGGTCGCCGATGCCCCACAGCGCGAGCAGCGTCAGCGCCGGCTTGGACCAGGCCGGGTCGTTGAACCAGCCGGGCTGTGGCAGACCCAGGTCACCGAGCACCTGGTTGACCGGCCCGGTGCCGGGGTTCAGCAGGAAGGCGAAGGCCAGGGTCGCCGCGACGGGCGGGGCGAGGTACGGGAGATAGAAGGCGGTGCGGTAGACCCCCGCGCCCGTCTTGATCTTCGTGATCAGCATGCCGATGCCGAGGCCGAAGACCACCCGGCACGCCACCATGATCACCACGAGCCACACGGTGTTGCGCATCGCGGCCCAGAAGAACGGGTACTGGCTGAAGACGTACGTCCAGTTGGTGAGGCCGTTGTACGTGGGCGGCTTGAAGCCGTCGTACTTCATGAAGGAGAAGTAGACGGTCGACAGCAGCGGATAGATGAAGAAGACGCTGAAACCGATGAGCCAGGGGGAGAGGAACGCCAGCGTACGCAGCCCCTCCCGGCGGCGCTTCGAGCGAAGCGCCGCCGAGTGGCCGGAGAGGGTCGTCATCGGGCTACTTCGCCTTGGCGATGTCGGTGTCGATCTGCGCGGCGGTCTTCTTCAGGCCCGCGTCCAGGTCCTTCGTCTTGCCGGACTCGAAGTCGTACGCCAGGTTCTGGAGCGTCTCCTGGTAGGCGCTGCCGTTGACCGCGGCGGGCGCGGTGCTGCTGTTCGGGTTCTCTGCGATCTTCACGAAGGCCTGCATCGTCGCGTCGTTCTCGAGCTTCGGGGACTTCAGTGCCGCGAAGGTGGAGGGGACGTTGTTGATGGCATTGGCGAAGGAGACGACCGCGTCGGTGTCGGTCGTCATGTACTTCGTCAGCTCCCAGGCGGCGTTCTGCTTCTTGCTGGTGGCCGCGACGCCGATGATCGTGCCGGTCAGGAAGCCCTTGCCGTACGTGTCCGCCTGGTCGTCCGGGACCGGGAAGGGTGCGACGCCCACCTCGAAGTCCACGCCCGCGTCCTTCATCATCCCGCCGCGCCACTCGCCGTCGATGTTCATGGCGATCTGCCCGGTGTGCAGCGGGTTCTGGGCGGACCACTCGTCACCGAAGGTGGAGCGGTACTTCTCCAGCTTCTTGAAGCCGCCCAGTGACTTGACCATGTCCTGCTGCCAGGTCAACAGCTCCTCGAAGGCCGGGTCCTTGGCGACGTTCGACTTGCCGTCGCTGGTGAAGTACTCCGGGCTCCACTGCGCCGCGAGGTGCGGCACGGTGACCTCGTAGCCGTGGAAGGTCGGCATGAAGCCGAGCTGTGAGTAGCTGTCGCCCTTGGACTTGGTCAGCTTGATCGCGGCGGCCTTGAACTCGGACAGCGTCTTCGGCGGGGACGTGATCCCGGCCGCCTCGAACGCCGTCTTGTTGTAGTAGAGGCCGTACGCGTCACCGAGCAGGGGCAGTGCGCACCGCGTTCCCTCGAACTGGGTGTAGTCCAGCATCGGCTTGGGGAACGTCTTCTCGGTGTCGATCTTCGACTTCTCGAGGAACGGGTCGAGATCGGCGAAGACCCCGGACGAGCAGAACTTGCCGACGTTGCTGGTCTCGGGGGACGCCACCACGTCCGGGGCGTTGGACCCACCGGCGCGCAGCGCCTGGTTCACCTTGTCGGCGTCGACGTTGCCGACGACCTTGACCGTGATGTTCGGGTGCGCCTTCTCGAAGGCGTCGACGTTGGCCTGGATCGCCTTGACCTCGCTGGGGGCGCTCCAGGGGTGCCAGAAGGTGATGGTGGACGGCTTGCTCGCGTCGTCGGTCGCGCCGGACGTGCTGGAACCGGTGCAGGCGGAGGCGGTCAGAGCGAGCGCGGTGACCGTACCGGCGAGACATACTCGGGTGATTCTGGGCATGACGGAACTCCTCGGGGCAGGGGCGGGAACGAGTGCGGGACGAGTACTGCGGTGCGTGGGCATGCCGGAGGCAGGCGGGACCACGTGGGGGATGGCGTCTGAGGGGGACGGGAGCCCGCGGGTTGCGGGACGGGATCATGCCCGCGGATCAGGGGATTGCTGTCCGTGGTGCGGATCAGGGGATGCGATCCGCGGTGCGGTCAGGGAGTGGTGCGGGTCAGGGAGTGGTGCGGGTCAGGGAGTGCGACCCGTGGTGTCGAAGACCTCGTCGCGGGTGGCTGCGAGGGCGGACTGCAGGGCTCCGGTCAGCACGGGGTTGTCGGGTGTCGTACTGAGCCGGATGGCGGGTCTGGGCACGGCCAGTTCGGCCAGCTCGGACTGGATCAGGGAGCGCAGGGGCTCCCCTCCGGCCGTGATCAACCCGCCGGCCAGGATGATCAGTTCGGGGTCGACCACCGCGACGATCGCGGAGAGTCCGGTCGCGAGACGGGTGGCGAACTCGGCGAGGACGGCTTCCCCCGGTCCGGGTGAGTCGGCCGTACGCGCCGCTTCGGTGACCACCGCCGAGGCCTTCTCGGCGAGGCTTCCGCCGGGCGGGGGTGTCAGCCCGTGCTCGCGGGCCAGCCGCAGTACGGTCCGGCACCCGGCGAGTTCGTCGAAGCCGCCCGAGTTGGTGCGGGCGACTTGACGCACCAGCGGGGCGCCGGGCACGGGGAGGAAGCCGACCTCGCCGGCGCCTCCGGTAGCGCCCCGGTGCAGCCGGCCGCCGATCACAACCGCCGCGCCGATGCCCCGCTCGACCCAGAGGAGGGTGAAGTTCTCGCAGCCGCGCGCCTCTCCGATGCGCTGCTCGGCCACGGCGGCGAGGTTGACGTCGTTCTCCACCTCGAAGGGGACCGGGCCGAGCGCGGCGGCCAACTCCTCCAGCAGCCGGGGCGAGTGCCAGCCGGGTAGATGGCTGGCGTAGCGCAGGTTGCCGGTGGTGGGGTCGAGGGCGCCGGGTGTGCCGATGACGAGCCGGTGCACATCGGCGCGGTGCAGGCCGGCGTCCTTGACCGCTCCGTCCAGTGCCTGCAGTACCCGGTCGATGGCGCCCTGGGCGCTGCGGCCGGGGGTCGGCAGTTCGAAGCGTCCGACGGTGCGGCCGGTGATGTCGGCGACCGCGGCCTCGATGCCGGTGGGGGTGACGTCGAGCCCGGCGACCCGGGCGGCGGCGGGGTTCACCGTGTACAGCTGTGCGCTGGGGCCCGGTCTGCCTTCGCTGGTGCCGGTGGCGAGGACCAGACCGGCGGTTTCAAGCCGGGCTAGGAGCTGGGAGGCGGTCGGTTTCGACAGCCCGGTGAGGTTGCCGATCCGCGTACGGGACAAGGGACCGTGCTCCAGCAGCAGGTCCAGGGCGGCACGGTCGTTCATGGCGCGCAGGACGCGCGGGGTGCCCGGCGTACCGGCGGATCCTGCCATGTGTGTCTACACCTGCCCTTCGCCTGCCCAGCTTCCCAGCCACGCGGCCGGGAAGTCCACCTGCTCTGTCACTGTTAGGAAAGTTTCCTATCGGTGGGAGGAAAGTAGGCCCAGGGCGTGGAGGGCGTCAATAAGGACGCCACCGCGGCAACAGAGTCGTTACCTGCGGGGGCGGAGTGAGGGGCGCGCGTTACTCGGATGATTTGGTGGGGAGCCGATGACCCGGCGGGGAGCTGAGGCGGCCGCGCCGCGGCTCCCGCCGGTGCTGTGGGAGGAGCGCCTTCGGTTCCGTCGGCTCCGACTCTTCCGTCTTGTCGGATCAGCTCACCGCTCCGGCGAACCGGAAGCGGCCCCACTGACGGCAACGTAAGCGGACGAGTAGGCGGCCGGTCAGAGCGTCCTCGGCACGACCACCACGAAATGAGGCAAGTGATGAACAAGGAGGCCGACCGGCCTTCCCCTGACTGGCCGGCGAACGCCTGGCCGGTGGGCACGCGTGTCCGTGTCATCCAGGATCCCGCCTGGGCCGGCCCGTGGCCGGTGGAGTTCTGGGGAACGGTGGACGATCTGCGTCCGCCGTTCCCGGTGGATCACGCGTCGGCACGGGAGGGCGAGCTGGTCTACTGGATCCGCTTCGATGAGCCCCAGGTCGACAATGACGGCTCTGGTCCCTACCGCGGTGCGGAGATCTGGGACCGCTACCTGACCACCGACACCTGACCATCGTTACCTGACCAAGGAGGCGACGGAGCCGGTCGGGTGACCCTCCGCCCGTACGCACCACGCGTCGGCCGCTTCGCTCCGGCGCCTCCGGACGCCATGAGTTGAAGGGGTCGACCGTGTCCGGGACAGGGGCGGCGGGACTCGGTGGCCTAACGCGCGGCGGGGCCAGCGGGCCGCGGTCTCAAGGCTGATGAGGGGTTTGTTCATGCTCAGCTGGCTGACGACCGGGGCGGTGCCCGGAACACCCGGGCACCGCCCCCCACATATGAGAAGGCTCTCTCCCCTACTTCGTCACATTCGGCGGCGCTGCCGGAGCCAGCGGGGAGGCCGCCTGCGCCTGAGGTGACCCCGTGTTCGAGTACGCCGACGGAGCTGCCATCCCCGCCGTCGGGTCGGCGGCCGGTGCCTCCTCCGGCTGGGCCGGGAGGCCGCCCACGATGCGGATGTTCGCGGCGTCGAAGGCCTGCTTGATGCGCCAGCGGAGTTCGCGTTCCACGGAGAGGGCCTTGCCGGGCATCGTCTTGGCGGAGACGCGGACCACCATCGAGTCCAACAGCACGCTGTCGAGGCCCAGGACCTCGATCGGCCCCCAGAGGCGTTCGTTCCAGGGCTCGTCCTTGCTCATGGTCTCGCCGACCGCGGTGAGGGTCGCCTTGACCCGTTCCAGGTCCTCGTCCGAGCGGACGGTGACGTCCACGCCGGCCGTGGCCCAGCCCTGGGAGAGGTTGCCGATGCGCTTGACCTCGCCGTTTCGGACGTACCAGATCTCGCCGTTGTCACCGCGGAGCTTGGTGACGCGCAGGCCCACCTCGATGACCTCGCCGGAGGCGACGCCCGCGTCGACGGTGTCCCCGACCCCGTACTGGTCCTCCAGGATCATGAAGACGCCGGAGAGGAAGTCGGTGACCAGGTTGCGGGCGCCGAAACCGATCGCCACGCCCGCCACACCGGCGGAGGCCAGCAGCGGGGCCAGGTTGATCTCGAACGTGCCGAGGATCATCAGCGCGGCCGTGCCCATGATCAGGAAGGACGCGACCGAGCGGAGGACCGAGCCGATGGCCTGGGAGCGCTGGCGGCGGCGTTCGACGTTGACCAGGAGGCCGCCGAGGGCCGTGCCGTCGACCGCCTGGGCCGTGCGGTTCATGCGGTCTATCAGCTTGGTGATGGACCGCCGGATGACGAATCTCAGCACTCCCGCGATCACCACGATCAGCAGCACCCGCAGGCCGATGCTGAGCCAGGTGGACCAGTTCTGCTCGACCCAGCTGGCGGCGTTGTTCGCGCTTTCCTGGGCGTCCTGGAGCGTTGGCGCCGTCGGTTCGTCGGTGGGATCGGCGGCCGACAGGACGGACAAGAACACGGCAGGTACCTCCAGGCGTAGCGGTCCGCCCGGGCAGGGACATCGGGTGAAGTGCCGACGGGCGGAACCACCACACTAACGGGGCATCTTGTGTGGATCGTTGCAATGTTCGAGGGAGAGACCGTGCTCACGTGGGGAAGAAGAGGGTGTGGTCGAAAACACTCCCAGCCCGTTACCGGGACATGGTGGCGCTTCCACCAGGCATGAGGGGACACTGGCCACAGATCGTCCCGGCGCGAGCCACGCGCCGCCGGCGTACAAGGAGGCCATCCGTGCCGCATGTCCTGGTCCTCAACGCGTCGTACGAGCCCCTCGGTGTCGTACCGCTCCGCCGCGCGCTCGTCCTCGTCCTCGAGAACAAGGCTGTCTGCCTCGAGGAATCCGGCGCCTTCATGCATAGCGCGACCGTTACTGTCCCCGCTCCCAGCGTGGTCCGGCTGAAAAGGTTCGTACGGGTCCCTTACCGGGGGCCCGTTCCGCTGACCCGTCGGGCGCTCTTCGCCCGCGACGGCGGCCGGTGCATGTACTGCGGTGGCGTCGCAACCAGCGTCGACCACGTCATCCCGCGCAGCCGCGGGGGTCAGCACGTCTGGGACAACGTGGTGGCGTCGTGCCGCCGCTGCAATCACGTGAAGGCGGATCGTCACCTGGTCGAGATCGGCTGGCGCCTGCGCCACAAACCGGCCCCGCCGTCGGGGCTGGCTTGGCGCATCATCGGAACCGGCCATAGGGACCCGCGCTGGCTGCCCTACCTGCAGCCGTACGGCGCGGAGGACGCGATGGCCCGGATCGACGGCATCTCCGCCTAACGATCCGGGCCTTCGTCTTGCCCCGCTTCCCGGGAGAGGAGCGATTGGCAGGTTTGGGACGCTCGCCGCCGGCCATGCGTGTCCCAAACCTGCCAGTCACTGTTTTGAGCTACGTGAAGCGCAGCTCCGACGGGTTTGCTGTGCGGCGGAGGAGGGGAACCCCGTGCGTGGGCCCCTCTGGGACGGTGGCGTACCAGGCGCAGAGCCCCATTCCGCCGATGCCCGCCAGCAGTGTCGCGGGGGCCAGTGGTAGCGCGGTCTCCAGGAGCAGCGCGCGGCCGAGTACCGCGCGCGGTACTCCGGCGGCGATCTGCGCCGCGAGCCCCCTGCGCCGGGTCGCCAGCGACTCGGCGGTGCCGACGGCGAGACCGGACAGCGTGATCACCAGGGCGACCAGGATGGCGGCGCCGGTCAGGTTGATGCCGGTGGTGTAGTAGGACATGTTCTCGGCGAACTCGTCCCGTCCGTTGACGGTGTCGAGCAGCACCTCCCGGACACCCAGGAAGCCCATGCCCACGACCGTCACCAGGAGTACGGCCGCGTGGGTGCGGGCACCGGCCCACGGGTCGTCGCGCAGCCGCTCCGCCGCGATCAGCACCGCGGGGTTCTCGGTACGGGCCGCGAGGCGGCGGCCCACCAGGCGGGCCGAGGCGCCGGAGAGCCACACCGCGCCCACGCCGGTCACCAGCACCAGGGCGAAGACCAGCAGTGGTGCCGTGGCGAACTGGAGCGGTCTGCCCCTGCCCATGTCCAGGTACGGGCTTATGAAGACGGGCAGCGCCAGGACCGTGATCAGCAGCACCCCCACCAGCAACGCGCGTCCCGGGCGCCGGGTCGGCCCCACCCTGCGCACCCAGCCGAGCGGCGAGGACACCACGCGGCGCAGCGACAGGGCACTCACCAGCGCACCCAGCGCCGGTACGGCGAACGCCACCAAGGCGATTCCGGCCCAGGCCAGGGCGGTGGGCTCACTCCACTCGCGCAGCATCATCAGTACGCAGAAGACCGTCCCGACCGCCGATCCGACCAGGCAGGCCAGGCCCGCCTCCAGCGCCGCGATCCGCCGCACCTGACGTGATGTGGCTCCGGCCAGCCGCAGCGCCGCCAGCCGCTGGTCACGGTGCACGGCCCCGATGCGGGCGCACTGCCCGAGAAACCCGAGCACCGGTACGAGCAGGAGCACCAGCGCGATGATCACACCGGAACGGTCATTGGGGTTGGACAGCAGCCCGTTGCCGAACGACACCGAGTACTGCCCCTGAAGCGAGCCGAGCGCGACGGCCCCGAGCGCGAACCCCGTCGCCAGCAGCGCCCCCACCGCCGTGAGCGTCACCCGCCACCACTCCCGCCGGTCCGACCCCCGTGTCAGCAGCCACGCGAGCCGCAGGTCGGTCCTCATCGGGACACCTCCACCGCGGCGTCGGCGTCGGCGTCGGCCTCGGAGACGACCGTCCCGTCCCGCATCCCGACCTCACGGTCCGCGTACGCCGCCACCTGCGCGTCATGCGTGATCAGCAGCACCGCCGTGCCGGACTCGCGGGCCGTGTGCACCAGCGCCGTCATCACCTGCTCGCTCGCGAGGGAGTCGAGCGCGCCGGTGGGCTCGTCGGCGAAGACGACCTTCGGGCCGGTCACCAACGCCCGTGCCAGCGACACCCGTTGGGCCTGGCCACCGCTCATCTCCCCGGGCCGCAGCTCCTCCTGGCCCCGTACGCCGAACCGCTCCAGCCACTCGTCCGCCCGCTCATGGGCGTCCTTGCGGGAGTCCCCGCGAGCAGCAGCGGCAGCGCCACGTTGTCGAGCGCGGTCAACTCGGGGATCAACTGCCCGAACTGGAACACCACCCCGAACTCCGTACGCCGCAGCTCGCTCAGCCGCCCCTCCGGCAGTCGGTCGAGGTGCTGCTCGGCGTAGACGACCGAACCCTCGTCGGGCGGACGATCCCGGCCAGGCAGTGCAGCAGCGTGGACTTCCCGCTGCCGCTCGCGCCGGTGACGGCGAGGATCTCGCCCGCGCGCAGCTCGACCGAGGCGCCGCGCAGGGCCCGGTTTCTGCCGTGCGTCTTGGTGAGGCCTCGGGCCGCCAGGATCGGCACGGCCTTCGGCGTACTGCTCACGCGCGTACCGCTCACGGGCGTACTGCTCATGCTGGGTCGACCTCCGCGGTCAGATTGGTGAGCCGTGCGGTGGTGGTGGTCATCCAACGCAGGTCGGCGTCAAGGTGGTTGAGGGCGTAGTCGGCCGAGAGGACCGTCGCGAGGTCGGCGCCCGGCGTGGTCTTCACCGCCGTGAACTCCCGCATCCGCGCCATGTGCGCGGCGCGCTGGGCGCTCAGATAGTGGGCCGGGTCCGCCGAGGCGAGGATCGCGCACACGACCTTGGCGAAGATCTCGTTCGTCACGAAGGGTGCGGGCGGGGTGATCTCGCCCGCCCACTGGGTGAGTTCCTTCGACCCCTCGTCGGTCGACCGGTACAGCGTCCGCTCCGGACCGCCGTCCGAGTCGGTCCCGTCGACCTCGGCGAGACCGTCGCGGACCAGGCGCTGCAACGTCGTATAGACCTGGCCGTAGGCCAGCGGGCGTGCCTGCGGGAACCGTTCGTCATGGCGTCGCTTGAGGTCGTAGCCGTGGCTCGGACCTCCGGCGAGCAGCCCCAGCAGGATGTGGCGGGTGCTCATGCCGCTCATTATGTACTCGGTATATGTAGTGAGTGAATAGTGATCGGCGAAGGAACTTTTCACCGCGGCCCGCCAGGTGCGCCTGCCGAGGTGGTCACTGGAAGCCGCTCGCCCGGACCGGGCACCCTTGGTCAAGTCGCGCATCGGAGGCAGGATGTGACCAGGGACACGTTGTCCGTGCTGTCACGTCTGCGGGCTCGCCCGCTGGGTAGGGCTGTTCTGACCCGCGTACGACACCCGACGACTTCCGACAAGGAGGCCCCCGTGGCCGCATCGGCACAGCTTCTGCTCCCGGCCCTCTCCAAACGCCCGGCGGACCTGCCCGCCGACCCCGACCTGCACCTCTGCGCCTTCAGCGCCGAAGGGGCCTGCGCCGAGGCGCCGCTCACCAGCGAGCCGCCCCTGCCGGACGCCGAGCCCCTCACCAGCGAACCCCCACTCGCCGACGCCGCGCCCCTGACGAGCGAGCCCACCTCCACGGGCGCCGCCGCGGGCCTGGACCCGTCGGGGGTCTAGATGCCGCTCTCCCGGCTCGCCGCGCTGCACGGCGTCGCCACGTCCTACAGCCCGTCCCCGGGCCGCACGGTCGCGGCCTCGGATGCCGCGGTCATCGCCGTCCTCGCCGCGCTCGGCGTCAACGCGAGCACACCTGACGCCGTCCGAACCGCCCTCGCGGCGCGCGAGCGGGAGCTACGGGAGAGACTGCTGCCGCCGACGGTGGTGTGCTGGACGGCAACGGCAACGGCAACGGCAACGGGAACCACCGGGACTGGGGCCGCGTCCGCGGTGAGCGGCGATGGGCTTGCGCCCGGCGGCTCGGCCTCCGCGGCCGACGGTCCCGTGCCGGCGGTCGACAGCGCCGGGCCGGTGGCCGACGGTCCCGTGCCGGCGGTCGACAGCGCCGGGCCGGTGGAGGGTGATCAGGTCCCCACCGCCCCGGCCGGATTCCCGAGTGACTCCTCCCTCGCCTCCGCGCTTGCCGCGCTACCGCCGGGAACGCGTCTCCGTATCCGTACCGAGCAGGGTGAGACGCGTGCGTCTGCTGAGCAACTGCCCGTAGGAGTACATGAGTTGGAGGCGACGGCTCCCGACGGGCGGACCGCTCGCGCTCACGTCGTCGTCGCGCCGACGCGGCTGCCCGCGGCGCCGGGGCGTACGTACGGGCTGCTCGTCCAGGTCTACTCGCTGCTCTCCCGGCGTTCCTGGGGCATGGGCGACCTCGGTGACCTCGCCGAGCTGACGGCCTGGGCGGGGCGGGCACTCGGGGCCGGGTTCGTGCAGGTCAATCCGATGCACGCGGCGGTGCCCGGCACGCCCACCGACCCCTCTCCGTACCGGCCTTCCTCGCGCCGCTTCCCCGACCCCGTGTACCTGCGCGTCGAGGACATCCCCGAGTTCGCGTACGCCGACGACCGCGACCGCATCCGTACGCTGCTGGAGCGCGCCGACCGGCAACGCGAATCCGTGCTGCACAAAGGCGCGTTGATCGACCGCGACGCCGTGTGGGAGCTGAAGAGCGAGGCCTTGGAGCTGGTACGGGACGTGCCGCTCGGGCCCGGACGGCGTGCCGCCTACTGCGACTTCCTCGCCGAGGAGGGCGAAGCCCTGGAGGACCACGCCACGTGGTGCGCTCTGGCGGAGGTGTACGGCTCCGACTGGCAGAAGTGGCCGAAGGGCCTGCGCGACCCACGCTCGGCCGAAACCGCCCGCGCCCGCGCCGAGTTGATGGACCGCGTCGACTTCCACAGCCGGCTGGCCTGGCTCACGGACGCCCAGCTCGCCACCGCACAGCGCAGCGCGCGCGACGCGGGAATGGGCGTGGGACTCGTACACGATCTCGCGGTCGGGGTTCACCCGGGCGGCGCCGACGCGTGGGCGCAGCAGGAGTACTTCGCGGCGGGCATGTCGGTCGGCGCACCCCCGGACGCGTTCAGCGTCCAGGGCCAGGACTGGGGCCTGCCGCCCTGGCGCCCGGACCGGCTCGCCGAGTCCGGCTACGCCCCGTACCGCCGCCTCCTCCGTGCCCTCTTCCGGTACGCCGGCGCCCTCCGCATCGACCACGTCATGGGCCTCTTCCGCCTCTGGTGGATCCCGCAGGGCCGCCCGGCCACCGAGGGTACGTACGTCCGCTACGACGCCGAAGCCATGCTCGCCGTCCTCGCACTGGAGGCGTCCCGTGCCGGCGCGCTGGTGATCGGAGAGGACCTCGGCACCGTGGAACCGGGCGTGCGCGAAACGCTGCATGAGCACGGCGTACTCGGCACCTCCGTACTCTGGTTCGAACGCGACTGGGACGGTACGGGCCTGCCGCTGCCCCCCGAACGCTGGCGCGCCGACTGCCTTGCCACCGCCACCACTCACGACCTGCCGCCCACCGCGTCCCGGCTCACCGGCGACCACGTCGAACTCCGCGACCGGCTGGGCCTGTTGACCCGGCCGGCGGAGGAGGAGCGGGCCGAGGCGGCCAGGGAGGCGGCGGAGTGGCTGGCCCTGCTCGCCCGGCTCGGACTGCTCGAAGGGGCCGGCGGCGGGGTGTCGGAGGAGACGGAGGAAGCGGAGATCCAGGCCCTGCACCGCTTCCTGCTGCGCACCCCCGCCCGCATGATCGGCGTCTGGCTCCCGGACACCGTCGGCGACCGCCGCCCGCAGAACCTGCCCGGCACCTGGGACCAGTACCCGAACTGGCGCCTGCCCATCGCAGACGCCGACGGCCGCCCCGTCACCCTGGAGGAACTCGCCGCATCACCCAGGCTGCACGCTCTGCTCGACGTGGTGCGGGGGCGAGCCGGGGGGTGGGTGTAGCTGGGAACGTGGCAGTTGTGCGCATAACTGTCACATTCCTTGAATGCAGGCCCCGCCGGCCCGCCCCATACGGCACCCCGGGCGCGCGGCCTGTTCCGCTGTTCGCTACGTTTGCACCGTGGACAAGAAGAACGCCCTGCGCGCCGGCGCCCTGGCTGCCGGTACGACGCTGATGATGCTGCTCATGTCGTCCCCCGCGCTCGCGGTGACCCGCGACGACGGTGACGACCCGGGCCCGGGCCTGAGCGTCATCGAGACGCTGGGGCTCTATGTCGCGGCGCCGATCGCGCTGTTCGCGGTCATCGCCGGCCTGGTCTGGGTTCTGGACGGATCGACCGACCGGCAGCCGAGGCCGAAGCCCGGGGGCAAGGCGCAGGGCAAGATGCAGGGCAAGGACCAGGTTCAGGCCTCCTGACCTCGGTCCTCTCCGAATTTTTCCGAGGGAGCCGTCCTCGCATACGTACACGGCCGTGTACG
>NZ_JBQQCG010000081.1:0-55048 GCF_052245575.1 Streptomyces sp. 2A115
ATGACAGGCCGGGAACGGGGTATCAACATATCTGGCGTTGATTTTTGGCACGCTGTTGAGTTCTCAAGGAACGGACACTTCCTTCGTACTCACCCACAGAACCTTCTCCGGGGCTTTCCTCCGGGCGCTTCCCTTCGGTGTTGCCAAACTCTATCAGGGTTTTTCTGTCTCTCTGACCATGGTCCTGCAGACACGCGGAACCAGGCCCCGAGATAGGATCTGACAAGTTGGTTGCTGCCAGGCAAGGACGCTTGGTCGCGTCACTCAGCCTCAAGCAGGGGTACAACCCTACATGGGGCTCCGGAGTGGGCGCAAATCGTTTGCGCTGTGCTCTAGGCCGCCAACCGTGACCTCTGGTGCGGAACCGTCACTTCTTATGACTTACGCTGCTCAACAGTGCGCCGTCCACAACAGGCAGTGACGGTCCATATGCATCTCCACCCCTGGGAGGGTTCCCATGACCATCGTGACGTCCCCTCTTGCAGGACGCGCCATCGGACTCGCAGCCGTACCCGATCCGGTCTTCTCCGGTGCCATGGTGGGCCCCGGCACCGCGATCGACCCGGTTCGTGAGGCCTCCGAGGCTGTCGCCCCCATCGACGGCGTCGTTGTCTCGCTCCACCCGCACGCGTTCGTAGTGGTCGACGATCAGGGGCACGGTGTGCTGACGCACCTCGGCATCGACACTGTCCAGCTCAATGGCGAGGGCTTCGAACTGCTCATCAACAAGGGCGACACCGTGCAGCGCGGTCAGGCCGTGGTGCGCTGGGACCCGGCTGCCGTCGAGGCCGCCGGCAAGTCCCCGGTCTGTCCCATCGTGGCGCTCGAGGCCACAGCTGAGTCCCTCTCCGATGTCAACGTTGACGGCGACGTGAAGGCTGGCGACGCTCTCTTCAGCTGGCAGTGACTTCAGTGCCGTCACGGACGGCAGGCACGACAACCATCGCGGTGGCGGGACCCGCCGCACTATCGGAGACGGGTGACATGGAGACAACGCTGCGAGGTGTCGGCGTGAGCCACGGTGTGGCGATCGGCGAGGTTCGGCACATGGGGACGGCGGTGCTCGAACCGCCTGCCAAGCAGATTCCGACGGAGGACGCGGAGCGCGAACAGGGGCGCGCCCGCAAGGCCGTGGAAGCTGTGGCGGCCGACCTGATGGCGCGTGGGAATCTGGCGGGTGGCGAGGCCCAGGCCGTACTCGAGGCCCAGGCAATGATGGCCCAGGACCCGGAGCTCATGGCCGATGTCGAGCGGCGTATCGCGGTCGGGAGCACGGCAGAGCGCGCCGTGTACGACGCGTTCGCCGCGTACCGGGCTCTGCTGGCGGGTGCCGGTGAGTACCTCGCGGGTCGTGTGGCGGACCTCGACGACGTGCGGAACCGTATCGTCGCCCGCCTCCTCGGTGTTCCGATGCCGGGTGTCCCCGACAGCGACGAACCGTACGTCCTCATCGCTCGTGACCTCGCGCCCGCCGACACCGCTCTGCTGGACCCGACGCTGGTCCTCGGTTTCGTTACCGAGGAGGGTGGGCCGACCAGCCACAGCGCGATCCTGGCGCGGGCCCTCGGTGTTCCCGCCGTGGTGGCGCTGCCAGGGGCGGGTGAGATCGCCGAGGGCACGATGATCGCGGTGGACGGTAGTACGGGCGAGATCTTCGTGAACCCGAGTGCCGAGAAGAAGGCCGAGATGGAGGCCGCGGCCGCTGCGCGGAAGGCTGCGCTGGCCGCGTCGACCGGACCTGGTGCCACCTCTGACGGGCACAAGGTCCCGCTGCTGGCCAATGTCGGTGGTCCCGCGGACGTTCCGGCGGCGGTCGAGGCCGGGGCCGAGGGTGTGGGACTGTTCCGTACCGAGTTCCTCTTCCTTGACGACAGCAAAAACGCGCCGTCCGAGGAGAAGCAGGTCGAGGCATATCGCAAGGTGCTTGAGGCCTTCCCTGAGGGGCGGGTCGTGGTGCGTGTGCTCGACGCGGGCGCCGACAAGCCGCTCGACTTCCTGACGCCGGCCGACGAGCCGAACCCGGCACTGGGTGTGCGGGGTTTGAGGACACTGCTCGATCACCCCGATGTGCTGCGTACGCAGCTGACGGCGCTCGCCAAGGCTTCCGATGGGCTGCCTGTCTACCTTGAGGTGATGGCGCCGATGGTCGCGGACCGTGCCGACGCCAAGGCGTTCGCCGACGCGTGCCGTGAGGCGGGGCTGCAGGCGAAGTTCGGTGCCATGGTCGAGATTCCGTCGGCCGCTCTGCGGGCGCGGTCGATCCTGCAGGAGGTCGAATTCCTGTCGCTGGGGACCAACGACCTCGCGCAGTACACCTTCGCCGCCGACCGTCAGGTGGGCGCCGTGTCCCGGCTCCAGGACCCGTGGCAGCCCGCGCTCCTCGATCTGGTCGCGATATCCGCCGAGGCGGCCAAGGCCGAGGGCAAGAGCTGTGGCGTCTGCGGCGAGGCCGCTTCGGACCCGCTGCTTGCATGCGTGCTGACGGGTCTGGGTGTCACCTCCCTCTCCATGGGTGCGGCGTCGATTCCTTACGTCCGCGGGACTCTGGCCAAGTACACGCTGGCGCAGTGCGAGCGTGCCGCGGCGGCCGCGCGTGCCACGGACAGCGCCGACGATGCGCGCAAGGCGGCTCAGGCTGTGCTGTCCGGCGAGTAGCCGTCGGCCTGCGCCGTCACCGTTGACCGGCTGCGATCGAGGGGCGCTTCACCTATGGGTGGGGCGCCCCTCGCGTGTTCAGTGCGTGTGCCCCGGCGTATGACCGTCGTCCCGCAGGTCCGGTGGTACGCAGTAGTCGACGCCCGACTCCGGGGAAACGAGGTCGCCGGAGTCGATGTCTGTGCAGTAGGCGTCGAAGACCTCTCCGGCGGTGAGGGGTTCCAGACCCTCTCCGCGCAGGCGCCAGCCGTAGACGCGGTCGGTCGTGTCGGGGCTGCTGGTGCGCATGACGAGTCCTCCCGGGCTCTGGGTGGCGATGCCGAGGGCGAGAACGGTGGTGAATTCGAGGGCCTCGGCCTCGTCGAGGTGGGGCGTTCCGTGCTGGTCGTCGTCAGCCTGGAGGACGGCGACCAATGTCTCCGGCTCTGTGGAGACACTGCAGACGAGGTGACGCTCGCCGGGGCCCGTGGCTTCGAGGATGCGCACGAGCAGGTCCGAGGCGCGTACGAAGGCGGCGCGGCCGATGTCCTCGCCGCAGGACGCGCAGGTGCCGATGCGGGACAGGAGCGTGGTCGCATACTCCCAAGTGGCCTGGCGGACGGCCTCGTCGACGAGGTTCGGGACGAGGTCGTCGAGGGGCCGGCCGTCGTACGGGACGGTCGCCCCCGTCGCGGCGAGTTCCGCCGTGAAGCGAGTGCGGCTGGATGGAGTGTCGGGTTCCAGGTCGTGCTCGGCGCAGAACTCCGCGTACTCCTCGGGGTCGAAGAGTGCCACCGTGGTGTGGCTGCCTTGGGAGGCGAGTGTCCTGAGCAGGGATTCCACTTGCTGGAGATAGCTAGCGTGGTCGTCGAAGGTGAAGGTGCGGTAGCGCCGACGCATCGCGGCGAAGTCCTGCTCGTCGGTCAACAGGCCGATGATTCCGGCGATTTCGCGACGCAGGACGCGTCGCATGGTCTGGTGCTGGACGTGCGCCATCTTTCCCCCTGTGGTCGGTCGATCAATGCTCACTCACCGTAACCGGCGGCACTGACAATGCCTGTCGGGCGACGGCTGCGCGCACGAGGCGGTGTTGGAAGGCGCAGGTCAGAGCGATGGCGGTGCCGAAGGTGGCCCAGCCGGCGGGGCCGGTGGCGATGGCCGCCGTGACGATCAGAGGGCCGACACTGCGCTGGGCCGACTGTGCGAGTCCGTGGACCCCGAGGTAGGTGCCTTGCGCCGTGTCGGGGGCGAGGGCCACGGAGAGTTCCCAGGACACGGTGGCGTGGAGCATCTCGGCCAGTGTGAAGACGACGGCTGAGGCGGTCAGGCAGACAGTTGCGAGGACGGTTCCACCGGTGGCCGAGAGCGCCATGGTGGCGCCACCGAGGGCGAAGGCAGCCGAGAGCGGAAGGAGGAGGCCGCGAGCCGCGGAAGTCGTCGCGCCAAAGCGGGCCAGGGGTACCTGGAGAGCCACGACCATGACGTTGTTGAGGACCATGAGCAGGGGCGCGAGGCCGTGCGGGGCGCCGACGTGCACGATCCACAGGGGCAGTCCGACCTTGAACACGGCGTCGTCCAGGAAGAGGACGGTCTCGGTGGCGACATACGTCAGGTAGGTGCGGTCGCGCCACGGCGTGGCCGGCTTCGCCGTCGGGACAGGGCCGGCCGAGGTCGCGACGGTCCGGGAAGGCGACGGGGGCTCGTTGCAGCGGAGGGTCAGGAGCGCAGCCCCGATGAACGAGAGGGCGTCGCCGATGAGGAGCCACTGATATGCGGCCGTTGTACCGACGGTGAGGGCCGCGGCCGCGGCCAGGCCTCCGAGGGCCCAGCCGACGTTGGCGGCCGTGCGGTTCACGGCCAGGTAGCGGATGCGGTCGGGGCCTGCGACGCGGGTGGCGTAGAGCTTGGTGAGGACGTTCGCGGCACGGTCGCCGAGGCTGCCGGCGGCCGAGATGGCCAGCAGAAGCGCGTAGTTGTCCGTGGTGAGCAGCGCGAGCGAGGCCAGGGCGCGCAGGACCTGCAGGGCGATCAGTACACGGGTGAGGGGCAGGCGGTCGGCGAGGCGTCCGCCGATCGGTGCGCCGGCGATGCCGATGGCGCCGGAGACGGCGGCGAGTGTGCCCACCTCCGCGGCGGAGAGGCCGACGACGTAGGTGAAGTACAGGACGGAGACGGCTGCCCAGAGGCCGCTGCCGGCGCGGTCGACGAGGGCTGTCCAGAGCGTTCTTCGCCCGTCGGGGCCTCCTGGAACGCGACTTGCCCATGCGGCCACGCGGTGCCTTTGACTCACTGCTCCCCTTGCTTCCATTTATGTATTGATACATACTTGGCAACGTGGCAACACAATATGGGATCAGTGGCACGACAGCCAAGGGAATTGCCTCGTCCGTCGAAAGGGGCGTGGCCGAGGGCGTGTTGGGCCCAGGGGCGGCGCTGCCTCCGGTGCGGAGGCTCGCCGATGAGCTCCGGGTGAGTCCGGGGACGGTCGCGACGGCGTACAAGGAGCTGCGGCGGCGCGGGATCGTGGTCACGCGCGGGCGTGGCGGGACCGTGGTGGCCGCGGCTCCGGCGGTGGCCGCCCGGCGACCGCCGCTGGTGCCGGAAGGGCTGCGCGACCTGGCGGGCGGGCATCCGGATCCGGAACTGCTTCCCCACTTGGTTCCGCCGTCTCGGCTTTCCCCTGGCGCGCGTTCGCATCGCGCGACACCGCGGCTGGCGCGGCTGGAGGAGGCCGTGCGTGAGTGGCTGGAGCCGGACGGGGTCCCGGTCGATCACGTGACGTTCGCGCATGGAGCGCTGGATCTGATCGGGCGGCTGCTGTCCGTGGAGTTGAGTCCCGGGGACGCAGTCGCCATGGAAGACCCCGGTTATCACCATCTGCTGGATCTCGTCACGGCGTTGGGGCTGCGTATGGTGCCGGTGGCTGTGGACGACGAAGGAATGCGTCCGGATGCGCTGCGGGCCGCTCTGCGGGCGGGAGTGCGGGCTGTGGTGTGCAGTCCGCGGGCGCAGAACCCGTACGGCGGGTGTTTTTCGGTGAAGCGGCGGGATGCCCTCGTCGAGGTGCTTGAGGCGGAGCCCGATGTGCTGGTCGTGGAGAACGACCATGCCTCTGCCGTGGCGGGCGCTCCCCTGCGCACGCTGACGGCTGGAGGGCTCGCGCGGTGGGTGCATGTGCGGACCGTGAGCAAGTTCCTGGGGACCGACCTGCGGTGGGCCGCGGGTGCCTGTGATCCGACGACGCTGGCCCGGCACGACGGCCGGATGCTTCTGACCTCGGGCTGGGTCAGCCATCTGCTCCAGGAGACCGTCTACGGGCTGGTGACGGACCAGGAGACGCGTGAGCTGGTGGCGAGGGCTCGGGAGACGTACGGGGCGCGGCGGAGCGCGTTCGTCGAGGAGCTGTCGGGGCGCGGGATCGGGACTCACGGGGTGAGCGGGATGAATGTGTGGGTGCCGGTGCGTGACGAGTCCGCGGTGGTGAACGGGCTGCGGTCGCACGGATGGTGGGTGGCGGCGGGGGCGCGGTTCCGGCTCGAGTCGGGACCGGGTGTGCGGATCTCGGTCGCCGCGCTCGAACAGGCCGACGCGGCGCGGCTGGCCTCGGACTTCGCCATCGTGTTGGGCGAGTCCGAGGCCACGTACGGGGGTTGATCGAGTCCCCCCGTGGGGTTGGTCAGCCGCACCGGTGAGGTGGTCAGCCGCTTTTGCGGGCCAGCTCTTCGTAGAAGCGCAATAGGTCGACGTTGTCCACGGACCCGAGGTTGACGGCCTTCTCCAGGGGGGCGCCCTGGAGAAGGCGTTTGATCGGGACCTCGATGCGCTTGCCGGTGAGGGTGTGCGGCACGCCGGGTACTTCGATGACCTCGTCGGGGACGTGTCGCGGTGAGAGCTGTTCGCGGATGGTCTGCTTGATCCGTCCCAGGAGGGCGTCGTCGAGGGCGGCTCCCGGGGCGAGGTGGACGAAAAGTGGCATCCAGTAGCCGCCGTCGGGCTGTTCGATGCCGATGACGAGGGACTCGCGGATCTCGGGGAGGCGTTCGACGGCTTCGTAGATGTCGGCCGAACCCATGCGTACACCCTGGCGGTTGAGCGTCGAGTCCGAGCGGCCGTGGATGATCACCGATCCGCGCGAGGTGACGGTGATCCAGTCCCCGTGACGCCAGACTCCGGGGTACGTGTCGAAGTAGCTGTCGTGGTAGCGGCTGCCGTCGGGGTCGTTCCAGAAATGGACGGGCATCGACGGCATCGGGTTGGTGACGACCAGCTCGCCGACCTCGTCGGTGAGGGGTTTGCCGCTCGGGTCCCACGACTGGAGGTCGGTGCCCAGGCCGGGGGCCTGAAGTTCGCCGACGTACACCGGGAGAGTGGGTACCGCTCCTGCGAAGCAGGAGCACACGTCGGTGCCGCCGCTGACGGAGGCGATCCACAGGTCGTCGCGTACCTCGTCGTGCAGCCAGCGGAATCCGTCGGGCGGCAGGGGCGAGCCGGTGGTGGCGACGCACTGGACGCGCGAGAGGTCGAAGTCGCCGGAGGGATGAACGCCCGCTTTGCGGCAGGCCATGACGTACGCCGCCGAGGTGCCGAAGAGGGTGGCGCCCGTGCGTTCGGCGATGCGCCATTGGGCGCCGGTGTCCGGGTAGCCCGGGCTGCCGTCGTACAAGACGATCGTGGTGCCCGTCAGGAGGCCGGAGACGAGGAAGTTCCACATCATCCAGCCAGTGGACGTGTACCAGAAGAAGCGGTCGTCGGGGCCCAGGTCGCAGTGCAGGCCGAGCTGCTTGAGGTGTTCGACGAGGATGCCGCCCTGGGACTGGACGATGGCCTTGGGGAGGCCGGTCGTACCGGAGGAGTAGAGCACCCACAGCGGATGGTCGAAAGGGACGTCTTCGAAGACGGGCTCTACGTCCCCGGAGGTGAGGGCGGACCATTCCAGGGCGCCTTCGGGGGCCTCGGTGCCGAGCAGCGGGATGTGGACGACCGCGCGCAGGGTGGACAGTTCGCGGCGCAGCTCGGCGACGGTGTCGCGGCGGTCGTGCTCCTTGCCGCCGTAGCGGTAGCCGTCGACGGTGAACAGCACGACGGGTTCGACCTGCTGGAAACGGTCGAGGACGCTGCGGGCGCCGAAGTCGGGCGCACAGGACGTCCATACGCCGCCTACGGCCGCGGTGGCGAGGAGGGCGGCCACGGCCTGCGGAACGTTGGGGAGGTAGCCGCTGACGCGGTCTCCGGGACGTACGCCGAGAGCACGGAGCTCGGACGCCAGGGAGCCGACCTGGCGGCGCAGCTCGGCCCAGCTGACCGGGCGCGGCTCGTGAGTCTCGTCGACGTACAGGAGGGCCGGTTCGTCCGCTCGGGTTTCCGCCGCGCGCAGGGCGTGCTCGGCGTAGTTGAGGGTGGCGCCGGGGAACCACTGGGCGCCGGGCATGAAGCGGTCGCCGAGCACGCGCGCGTAGGGGGTTGAAAACCGTACGTCGAACCACTCGGTGACGGCTTTCCAGAACGTGTCCAGTTCGTCCACGGACCAGCGGTGCAGGGCTGCGTAACCGCCCTGGGAGGGCGCTCCGTGGTGCTCGGCCGCCCAGGCCTGGAATCGGGTGATCTGTGCCCGGGCGATGCGTTCCCGATCGGGCTGCCAGAGCGGTGAGTGGTTCGCTGAGGTCATGGGGCGGCTCCCGGACTGTGCACGTCGTGTGCGTGTATCGCACACGGGCTCGGGTGTGCGATACACACGGCTGACACGGACGATGCCATGTGATCGACTTCCACACCAGGGTGTGCCCCACATAGTCCGGCTCGTGAAGATGTGGTCATGCCACGGGTGAACGGAAGTTGAACGACTCCCCCATTTGGCACTGTCAATGGCAGGCTGAGCAGCATGGACGGTCGTGACCTGGTGCGTTGGGTGAAGGCGATCGGTTCGGCGGGGGCGGCTCAGGGGTTGCTTTCCGTGCGGGCCGCGTGGCGCAGGAGGCGTGCCGACGCCGCCGGGCTGCCCACGCGTGGCACCGAGCGTGCGCGGGTCCCGGGGCCGGTCCTGACCGTGGAGCCGGGCCCCGGCGGCGGGGTCGTCCGGTTCACCCGGTCGGAGCTGCGCATCACCGTCGCCGTCAACGGAGCCGTCTTCTGGGCCTGGGACGGGGCCGGGCCCGAGCCGTCGTACGGGCTCGCGGGCCCCGCGCCAGAGCCGGACCCGCGGGCCGTTCTGGAGCCGGACAAGGACGGCGCCTGGCGGGTGGTGTCGGAGCGCATGACGGTGGTCGTCTCCCGGCACGGCGCCGTGGAGGTGCGTACGCCGGGCGGAGTGACCCTGCGGCGCGATCTGCCGCCCCGATGGTGGGAACCTGCCGACGGGGGCGAGGCGCGCTGGACACAGCGGTCCGAGGTGGGCGCGGACGCACGGTTCTTCGGTCTGGGCGGGCGGGCTTCGGGGCCCAGGCTGCGTGACGGGACGTACCGGCTGTGGAACACCGATCCGGGGCACGCCTTCGGTCCCGGTGACGACCCGCTGTACATCACCATGCCGGTGCAGACGGTGGTGGCCGACGCGGCCACGCACCTCGTGTTCCACGACAGCACCTGGGACGGCAGCGTCATCCTGCGCGAGGGCGAGGAGGGCGCCGGGTCCGGCCACGACCGGGCCGGGACGACCGAACTCCGGATGGACGGCGGGCCGCTGCGCTGCTGGGTGATGGTGGGTACCCCCGCCCGCGTGCTGCACACGTGGGCCTCGCTGACCGGAGCCGCCGCGCTGCCGCCCGCGTGGGCCCTCGGACACCATCACGCGCGGTGGGGGTTCGGCAGCGAGCAGGAGGTGCGGCGGATCGTCGGCGGCTACCACGAGAGGGGGCTGCCGCTGGAGGCGATCCACCTCGACATCGACCACCTCGATGGGCACCAGCCGTTCACTGTCGACCAGGAGCGCTTCCCGAAGCTGCCGGTGCTCGCCGAGGAGTTGCGGCGGGACGGGATCCGGCTGGTGTCGATCGTGGACCCGGCGATCAAGGCCGACCCCGGTAACGCCGTGTACGGCAGCGGGACCGCGGAGGACGCGTTCGTGCGGGATTCCGCCGGGCGGCCAGTGCGGGGGGTCGTGTGGCCGGGTGAGGTCGTGTATCCGGACTTCACGCGCGCGCGTGTGCGCCGGTGGTGGGGCGGGCTCTACGAGGAGCGTCTCTCGCAGGGCTTCGCCGGCTTCTGGCACGACATGAACGAGCCGGTGTCGTTCACCGCCTTTGGGGAGTCGACGCTGCCCCGTTCGGCGCGGCACGACCTGGAGGGCCGCGGCGGAGACCACCGTGAGGCGCACAACGTGTACGCGCTCGGTATGGCGCGGGCCGCCTACGAGGGCCTGCGAGAACTGACGCCCCATGAGCGGCCGTTCATCTTCTCGCGCTCCGGGTGGGCCGGAACGCAGCGCTACGGAGGGACCTGGTCCGGGGACGTGGCCACGGGCTGGCCGGGGCTGCGGGCATCGCTGTCGCTGGTGGTGGGGCTCGGGCTCTGCGGGGTTCCGTATGCGGGTCCCGACGTGGGCGGGTTCGACGGGAGCCCGTCTCCGGAGCTGTATCTGCGGTGGTTCCAGCTGGGCGCGTATCTGCCGCTGTTCCGTACGCACGCGAGTCTGCGGGCCGGGCGCAGGGAGCCCTGGGAGTTCGGTGCCGCCGTCCTCGAGCACGCGCGCGTGGCGCTCGTCGAACGCCTACGACTGCGGCCGTACTTCATGACGCTGGCGCATCTCGCACGGCGCACTGGAGCGCCTTACGTGCGGCCGATGTGGTGGGGTGCGCCGGAGGACAGGGCGC
Source organism: Streptomyces sp. 2A115 (assembly GCF_052245575.1). Taxonomy (NCBI): domain Bacteria; kingdom Bacillati; phylum Actinomycetota; class Actinomycetes; order Kitasatosporales; family Streptomycetaceae; genus Streptomyces; species Streptomyces sp. 2A115. The sequence goes on from NZ_JBQQCG010000081.1 coordinate 10,440, forward strand.
TGCGCGACTGTGAGGACGCCTTCCTGCTCGGTGACTGTCTCCTGGTGGCGCCGGTGCTGGATCCGGGCACGGACCGGCGTGCGGTGCAGCTGCCGCGGGGACGCTGGTACGACACGGTGACCGAGAAGGAGTACGAGGGACCCGGCCAGGTTCTGATCGACGCCCCCTTGTCGCGGATTCCGGTACTGGCGCGCGCGGGCGCTGTCGTGCCCGTCCGCGGCGACGACGGCGGGCTGGCGCTGGAGGTGTGGGCGCCCGCCCGCGGAGGGACCGGGGGCGGGCTCGTGGTGCCGGACTCGGGTGACGGCTGGGAGGAACCGGAGATCGAGCGCTATGTGACGCGCTGGGAGGGGAAGCGGGTGGTCGTCGAGCGGGACGGGGAGGACGGCCCGGGTGAGCCGTCGTACCCCGTGCGAGTGCGGGGGCTGGGGACGTAGTGACACGCCCCTGAGGAGCCGCTGAGGACCCGAAGGGAACCAGCAAGGTCCTGGAACCCTCAAGAGCCCGTCAGCGCCCTGAGAGCCCCTTAGACGTAGCGGCCCTCGAACCACGCCTTTACCGCCATGGTGTGCAGCGGAAAGGCGAGTTCGGTCGCTCGGCGAAGCAGCTGCCAGCCCTCGGTCTCGTCCGTCGGGGCGGACGGGGGCAGGTCGGCGGCCGGACGCTCCGGGAGGGCGCCGAAGAGCAGCAGGTGGCCGTCGGGAGAGCTCATCGCGTCGACGAGCCGTACGTCGCGGCTCGCCGCGGCGATGCCCGTCTCCTCCTTGAGCTCACGGACGACGGCCTGCCGCCAGTCCTCGCGGTGGTCGATGAACCCTCCGGGCAGAGCGACACCCCCGCGCGCGGGGGCGATGCTTCGGGTGATGACGACCAGGGCTGCGCCCTTGGTGTCGTACACGGGCTGAAGGGCCACCGCGACCGGCAAGGGGTTGCGGTAGGCCACGGTGCCGCAGGAGGCGCAGGTACGGGGCCAGCCGGAGACGCCCTCTCCGTAGGGCGATCCGCAGCTCGAACAGTGGGAGTCCGGCGCGGAGTTGGCGGACGGATTCTGGGATGGAGACACGCCCGGACTGTATCCGATCATCACACGGACGTCTCCGCGGGTCGCCTCAGGAGGGACGGGACGAGGGAACGCATCGACACCGGGAAGTCGAAATACGTGTCGGGATACAGCTCGGGCTTGTAGGTGAAGTGCCACCATTCCTCGGCAAGGTTCACGAAACCGAGGCCTTCGAGTGTGTCCTTCAGGAGGAGCCGGTTCGCACGCTGCTGTCCCTCGATGCGTGGGTCGAGGGTGTGCGAAAGGGTGTCGAAGCAGTCGTAACCGGTGCCCATGTCCACGGAGTTGTCCGGAAAACGCTCACCCTGGGGCGCGTAGCAGGGCACGAGCGGCTCCCCGGGGACGTACGGCCGGGTCGGCTTCGCCGGAAGCTTCACGAGCGTGAGGTCCATCGTCGAGCCGCGGCTGTGGCCTGATTTCTCGGCGATGTAACCGTCCTCGAACAGACGGGTCTTGTCGACGTTCGGGTAGAACTCGCCCTTCATGGTCTGGTCGTCGAGGTCCTTGGCCCAGCGGACGAAGTGGTCCACGGCGCGCTGGGGCCGGTAGCAGTCGTAGACCTTCAGGGAGTAGCCCTGGCTCAGCAGCCGTGCCTGGGCCTTGTGGAGGGCCTGCGCGGCGGGCTCGGTGAGGATGCAGAGCGGCTGCTGATAGCCGTCGATGCGCTCGCCCACAAAGTTGTGCGGGGTGAGGTAGCGGATCTCCTCGATGATCGTCCTGTCCACGGATCTCAGGGCCACGAAGTCCTCGGGGGCCTTCGGCCGGGGGGTCGCCCGGGCGGTGGCGGAGGCGGCGGTGACAGCCAGCAGGGCGGCGAGCGCGGTGACGAGACCGCGTACTACTGTGGAGAGTCGTGTCATGCCCCTGCGTCTACCAGGAGCGGGTTCCGCGCGTGAAGCGATCGGATACAGTCCGCGGCCGATCGGGCGACCGGTCGACCGGAACCGATGGCGTCACCCGCGGACGAGTGGCTTGGGCGCGTGGTCTTCTGGGGCGCGCTTTTCAGGCACGTTCGGCTGTGAACGGGCCGCCGGGGGCAAAGGCCATGGTGGCGAAGCGTTCGCCGATGCGGCGGTGAGTGGCGGCGTCCGGGTGGAGCTGGTCGGGCAGCGGCAGCTCGGCGAAGTCCGCCTCCCCGTAGAGTTCGCGGCCGTCGAGATAGTGCAGGTTCGGGTCGTCCGCCATCCGCTGCCGCGCGAGGCGGCTCAGCTCTTCCCGGATGACGTTGAGGGTGAGCTTGCCGACGGCACGCTCGGCGGGGTCGCCCTCGGCCCGGAACTGGAGCTTTCCCGCACTGAGGTTGCCGAAGTCCGGGACGCTGGGACCCGGAGTGTCCTCGTGGATGGGGCACAGGACGGGCGAGACGACCAGGAGCGGCGTGGTGGGGTGGCCGTCGCGGATGGTGTCGAGGAAACCGTGCACCGCCGGAGTGAAAGCGCGCAGGCGCATCACGTCGGTGTTGACGATGTTGATGCCGATCTTGAAGCTGATCAAGTCGGCAGGTGTGTCGCGCAATGCACGGGCGGTGAACGGGTCGAGCAGGGCGCTGCCGCCCAGGCCCATGTTGATCAGCTCCACGTCGCCGAGCGAGGCGGCCAGCGCGGGCCAGGTGGTGGTGGGGCTGGCGGCGTCGGAACCGTGGCTGATCGAACTGCCGTGGTGCAGCCATACCCTGCGGTCGCCATCCGGTACGGGGTCGATGGGGGCGTCGGTGCGCAGGGCGACGAGTTCAGTGGTCTCGTTGTGCGGCAGCCAGATCTCGACGTCCTTGGCGCCGCCGGGCAGGCCGGTGAAGCGGAGGGTGCCGACCGGGCCGGGCTGGTTCTCGGCGGTCCCCGTGGTCATGTCGATAACCAGAGTGTTGCCGCCCCTCACGCCGGCCTGGCCGGTCAGGCGGCCGTCGACGAGCAGGTCGTACACGCCGTCCGGGCGGGGCGGGGCGCCCACGTAGACCCGCTTGGTGGGCAGCGTGTCCAGTTCGACGGCGGTGGCCCAGGTGCGGAAGACCAGCCGTACGCCCGACGGCTGGGCCTCGGCCATGGCCAGTTGCCCGTCGGTGCATTGGGCGCGGGCCCGGGCCGGCAGCCGGTGCGGCAGCACTCCGTGCTCGGTGCGCTCCAGGTCGAGGGCGCCGCGCAGAAAGTCTGCGGTGATGGGTGTGGTGATCCAGTTGTGCCTGGTGTGCATTGCGTCAACCTGTTGATCAAGATGTCTGGATGGTTCAGTTGAGCTTTGCGGAGGTGTCGCGCAAGCGGCGGCTTCCGGCTGGTGCGGGATTCCGGTCAGGGTGCGGGCCAGTTCCGCAGCAGGGCGTCCAGCGCATCGAGGGTCCGTGACCAGGTCTCCTGCGTGTCGGGGGTGCTGTGGCTGAACCCGCCCCCCATCTCCAGGCTGACGTAGCCGTGGAAGACGCTGCCCAGTAGCCGGACCGCGTGCGTCTGGTCCGGCTCCGTCAGGTCGTAGCCGCGCAGGATCGCCCGCGTCATCTGTGCGTGTCTGACGCCGGCGCTGGCTGCCGCCGTCTCCGGGTCGAGCCTCAGCTGGGCCGCGGCGTAGCGGCCGGGATGCTCCCGGGCGTAGTCGCGATAGACGTTCGCGAAGGCGGTCAGGGCATCTTTGCCGGCCCGCCCGGCCAGGGCGGCGGCGCCACGGTCCGCGAGTTCCTCGAGAGCGAGCAGGGCGATTCTGGTCTTGAGGTCGTGGGAGTTCTTCAGGTGCGAGTACAGGCTCGCGACCTTGACGTCGAACCGCCTGGCGAGCGCCGAGACGGTCACCTCGTCGAAGCCGACCTCGTCGGCCAGTTCTGCTCCCGCCTGGGTCAGGCGTTCCGTGGTCAGTCCTACGCGCGGCATAGCCTTGCTCCCATTCAGCCAAGCCTATTATGCAGTTGCCTAAGACTATTAGGCAAATTAGCCTGGCCGTTATGAAGTCGCTGACTGAGCAAGAGATCCGAGCCGCCTTCGCGAACTGCACCAAGGGCGAGGCGAAGCGCCTGTCCGTCCCGCGCGACCTGGCCGACCGCCCCTGGGACGACCTGGACTACCTCGGCTGGCGAGACCCCCAGGCTCCTGACCGCGCCTACGTCGTCATCGAGCTGGACGGCCGCCCAAGGGCGCTCGCGCTGCGCTGCCCCAGCCCTGCCTTCGGGCAGATGCGGCGCAGCATGTGCTCGATGTGCATGACCACCCACACCGGCGGGGTCTCCCTGATGGTCGCGCCGAAGGCGGGGAAGGCCGGGCAACAGGGCAACTCGGTGGGCGCCTATATATGCAGCGACCTCTCCTGCTCGCTCTACGTGCGAGGCAAGAAAGACGCGGGCGTCGGTGCACGGCTCCCCGAAACGATCACCCTGGAGGAGAAGATCCGACGGACCGTGGCGAACATGTCCGCGTTCGTCGCCAAGGTGACCGCATGACCCCGGACAGCGGCGGCCTGCTGCCGCCGAGTTGGAACTCGACCTTGAGCGAGTCGGAAGTCGCCCTCGAGCGAGGAGCAGCCGCCCCTCGATGAGGAACGGCCGGAACCACCCCCGTGGGCCCCGGCCGTCCCTCCCGATACTCCGACGCCCAGGAGGGCCGACTGGTTCTCCGTGACGCAGTGCGACGCACTGCCCAATCGACGTGGACCGTGGCAGAATTCTGACGTTCCGTCAGATCCACCGCCATGGAGGGGCCTTGTCGCGCACTCGTACACCCGTGGTCACCGGCTGGTTCACCGGCGAGGGGGACGACTTCCGGCTCCTCGGCACGCGTTGCTCGGCCTGCGCGTCGGTGTTCTTCCCCCGTGAGGACGCCTTCTGCCGCAATCCGGGTTGCCCGGGGGGCGATCTGGAGGAGGTCCCCCTGTCGCGGCGCGGCCGCGTCTGGTCGTACACGGACAGCCGTTACCGACCGCCGTCACCGTATGTGTCCGACCCGGAACTCGAATGGCAGCCGTACACGTTGATCGCTGTGGAACTGGAATCCGAGCGGCTTGTGGTGCTCGGCCAGACGGTTCCCGGGGTCACCGTCGCCGATCTGGCGGTGGGGATGGAGGTGGAGGTCGTCCCGGGCGTGCTGAACGAGGACACGGAGACGACCTGGACGGCGTGGCACTGGCGGCCGACGGGGGTGACGGCATGACGGCAGAGGTGGCGGTGCTCGGCGCGGGCATGCACCCCTGGGGCAAGTGGGGGCGCGGTTTCGTCGAGTACGGGACGGTGGCGGCGCGCGCGGCGCTGGCCGACGCGGGGGTCGACTGGCGGGACGTCGGCTCGATCGTCGGCGCGGACACGGTCCGTGGCGGATATCCGGGGTACGTGGCGGGAGCGACGTTCGCCAAGGCGCTCGGCTGGCAGGGGGCTCGGGTCGCGAGCGTGTACGCGGCGTGCGCTTCGGGGGCGCAGGCCGTCAACACGGCGCGGGCGCAGATCCTTTCGGGCCTCGCGGATGTCGTGCTGGTAGTGGGTGCGGACGCGGCACCCAAAGGGTTCTTCCGGCCTGCGGGCGGAGACCGGCCCGACGATCCGGACTGGCTGCGGTTCCGGGTCCTGGGAGCGACGAATCCGACGTACTTCGGGCTGTACGCGCGGCGGCGGATGGCCGTCCACGGGGACACGCTGGAGGACTTCGCGCAGGTCAAGGTGAAGAACGCGGCCCTGGGGGCGCTCAATCCGAACGCGCGCTATCGCAAGCGGGTCACCGCCGAGGAAGTCGCCGCCTCGGCCGTGGTCGCCGATCCGCTGCGGCTGCTCGACATCTGCGCCACCTCGGACGGCGCGGCGGCGCTCGTGCTGTCCAGCATGGCGTTCGCTCGGCGGCACGGGGTGTCCGATCCGGTGCGGATCCGCGCGGTGTCCACGGTGACGCCGCGCTATCCCAACGCCGTGCTCGATCTGCCGGACATCGCGACGGACTCGGCGGTCGCGGTGGAGCCGACGGCCGACACGTTCCGCGCGTCGATCGCGCGAGCCGCGTACGAGGAGGCGGGCGTCGGCCCGGAGGATCTCTCGCTCGCCGAGGTGTACGACCTGTCCACGGCGCTGGAGTTGCAGTGGTACGAGGATCTGGGGCTGTGCGGCGAGGGCGAGGCGGCCAAGCTGCTGAGGGAGGGCGCGACGGCGCCGGGAGGGCGAATACCCGTGAACGTCAGCGGCGGACTCGCCTCCTTCGGAGAGGCCGTTCCGGCGCAGGCCATCGCCCAAGTCTGCGAGCTCACCTGGCAGTTGCGGGGTGCGGCGGGTGAGCGGCAGCTCTCGGGCGCGCGCGTGGGCATCACCGCGAACCAGGGGCTGTTCGGGCACGGGTCATCCGTGATCGCCGTCAAGTAGCCTGCCGACAGGCGAGGTTGCCGACAGTGAAGCGATAAGTGCGTGCCCGGCGGGAGCTGTGCGTACTCTGTGTGATCGGCTCAGAATCCTGTGTGAACAGCTCGTGAACTGGGCCTGGGCGTGTGCGGGGCGGGTCATCATGCTCCCGTGCCCTCCTGGACGGATACTCTCCGCTTCGCCTTCCAGCCGGTCGTCAATCTGACGACCGGAGGGGTCGCGGCGTTGGAGATACTCGCCCGTCCGGAGACAGGTGACGTGCTCGCACAGGCCCGCCGTGATCCCGAACTCGACGGTCGGCTGGCCGCGTTGGCGATTCGGTCGGCGGCGCGTCAGGAGACGCTGCTGCCGCTCCACGTCAACGTGTTCGCCGGCACCCTCGCCGATCTCGGAGGCCTCGCCGCGCTGCGTGACGCCGTGCGCGAGGCCGGGCGCATGCCGTGGGAGGTGACGGTCGACGTCGGCCCACCGTTCACGCATGTGCCGCATCAGGCGCTCCTCGAGGCGGTGGCGGCACTGCGGGACCAGGGCTTCCGGATCTGCGCGGACGGCATCGGCGACGGTGACGTACCCCTTCGGGTACTCGCGGATCTCGCGCCCGACCTGGTGAAGCTCGACGCGTCCCTGCTGGCACGGCCGGCGGTGGTACGGGCGATGCGGACCCTGTGCGAGCAGCTGGGCGCGCTGCTGTCCGTCGAGGGCGTGGAGACCGAGCTGCAGTGCGCGGCGGCGATGTCGGCCGGGGCGCAGCTGGCGCAGGGCGAGTTGTTCGCGCCTCCGGCGCGGCGGGCCGCGGCGGACGTGTACGTTCCTGACCTGTCCCCCGTCGCCGCGGCGACGCCGCCCTACGGGCCGCCGGTACGGCAGTTCGTACGGCCCGCCGCGCTGTTGCCGGCCACCGCGTCCGCGGGGCAGGTGCAGGCCTTGCTGACCGGGTCGCCCGAGGTGTCCGGGGTGGTGCTCGTGGACGCCGCGGGTGTTCCGGTGCGGTCGGTGCACCGGTCACGGTTCCTGCTGTCGATGTCGGGGCGCTACGGGCATGCGCTGTATGCCGATCGGCCGGCCGCCAAACTCGGGGATCCGCCGCGTACGGTCGGGATCGACGCCACCGCGTGGGAGGTCCTCGACGTGGTGGCGGACGGGGAGCGTGACCGTACGTCGGACGACGTCGCTGTCGTCGACCGGCTAGGGCGGTGCGTGGGCGTCGTACGCCTGGCTGATCTCGTACGGGCGCTGGCCGAGAGCCGCGTGGAGGAGGCGGCGGGGCTGAACCCGCTGACGCGGCTGCCCGGTTCGGACGCGATCACCGGAGAGGTGGACCGGTGGATCACCGAGGGGCGGGTGTTCGCGCTGAGCTGGCTGGACGTCGACGGCTTCAAGCAGGTCAACGACGGTGCGGGGTTCGCGGCGGGCGACGAGCTGATTCGGGCGGTGGGGCGGGCGCTGCAGGCGGCTGCGTCCGGGGCCACGTGTGTGGGGCACATCGGTGGTGACGACTTCCTGGTCCTGGCCGATCCGGAGGAGCTTGATCCGCTGGCCGTGTCGGTGCTCGACACGCCGTGGTCGGTCGGCGGACTCGCGGTCACGCTGTCCCTGGCCACGGTGCTGTGCACCCCGGGCAGCGTGACCGATCATCGCCAGGCGGCCGCCTGGCTCGCCCCGCTCAAGCAGGCCGCGAAGTCCCTCCGGGGAGCGAGCTGGGTGCTGGGCCGGGCGGGCATGCCGGGCCACGAGATCCGACGCGGCTCGGCGGGCACGGCAACGGCACAGGCCGAGAGCTGGGCGGGCTGAACCGGCCGGGATGACCTTGCGGGGAGCCGCAACCACCGCACCCACCCTCTCCGCGGAACCGCGTCAGCCACGCACACTCCTTCGTCGTACGCCTGTCTCGGAGTTCGGCCGTCCCGGTCCGGGCGTGTTCGCGGCTCCGAACCATTGCCGCCCGCGACCTTGACGCTCTTACAGTGCCGGTGAACACTTCCGGGTGTCAGTCGGCATCGCCGCATTCCGGCGTATTCAGGCACTGCGCCGCGCGGGCTCTCGCCTGCGCCAACGGGCCATCTCCCACGGGCGATTCGGCTGCGACGGCACGCTCGTCACGGACGCCGGGCGGGGCGCGGGATCTCCCTGCCCTCGGCTGAAGTAGCCATGGGAAACGCACCCTGCACGGTGGCCCGGGGCGGATCGCCCCGGGCGAGGGCCTAGGAGCCGCCATGAGCAATGGAGACATTTTCGTCGGTGAGGTCATCGGCACAGCGATCCTGATCCTCTTCGGCGCCGGAGTGGTCGCCGCCGTCGTACTGAACTACTCCAAGGCGAAGGACGGCGGTTGGGTCGTCATCGCGTTCGGCTGGGGCTTCGGCGTGATGGCAGGGGCCTACACCGCCGCTCCGCTGTCCGGCGGACACCTCAACCCGGCGGTGACGCTCGGCATCGCCATCGACACCGGGGACTGGGACAAGGTCCACATCTATGTCGCCGGGCAGATGGTCGGCGCCATTCTCGGCGCGGTCCTGTGCTGGCTGGTCTACCTCGCGCAGTTCCAGGCCAACGCCGAGGAGGACAAGGCGCAGCCGACGCTCGGGATCTTCTCCACCGCGCCCGCGATCCGCAATCCCGTGGCGAACCTCATCACCGAGATCATCGCGACCGTCGCTCTGGTCCTGCCGATCCTGGCCTTCGGCCTCACGAAGGGGCTCGGCGAGTCCGGCACCGCGATTCTGATCGTCTCCTTCCTGGTGGTCGGCATCGGACTGTCGCTCGGCGGGCCCACGGGATACGCCATCAACCCGGCCCGTGACCTGGGCCCGCGCATCACCCACGCCCTGCTCCCGATCCCCAACAAGGGCACCTCGGACTGGAGTTACGCGTGGATCCCGGTGGTGGGACCGCTGATAGGCGGGGCGCTGTCCGGGCTCATTTTCAACGCAGCCTTCTGAAGGATCCGACGAAGGGGACGTCATGACGGACAAGTTCGTCGCCTCAATCGACCAGGGCACCACGTCCAGCCGCTGCATCATCTTCAACCAGGACGGCGCGATCGTCGCCGTCGACCAGCGCGAACACCGCCAGATCTTCCCCAAGCCCGGCTGGGTGGAGCACGACGCCACCGAGATCTGGTCGAAGGTGCAGGCCGTGGTCGCGGGCGCGATCGCGAAGGCCGGGCTCCGCGCCGACCAGCTCAGCGCGCTGGGGATCACCAACCAGCGGGAGACGACGGTCCTTTGGGACCGCGCCACGGGCAAGCCCGTGCACAACGCGATCGTCTGGCAGGACACCCGTACCTCCGCGCTCTGCAACGAACTCGGCGGCTCGGACGGGCAGGACCGTTTCCGCGAGCAGACCGGGCTCCCGCTGGCCAGCTACTTCTCCGGGCCGAAGGCGGCCTGGCTGCTGGACAACGTGCCCGGGCTGCGGGCCCGCGCCGAGCGCGGCGAGATCGCCTTCGGCACGATCGACTCCTGGCTGATCTGGAACCTGACCGGCGGTACGGACGGCGGGCATCACGTCACCGATGTGACCAACGCCGGGCGCACCATGCTGATGAACCTCGAAACGCTCCAGTGGGATCAGTCCATCCTCTCCGCCATGAACGTCCCCGAAGCCGTCCTCCCCGAGATCAAGTCCTCGTCCGAGGTGTACGGGACAGCCGTGGGCCAGCTCTCCGGAGTGCCGGTCGCGTCGGCGCTGGGCGACCAGCAGGCGGCGGTGTTCGGGCAGGCCTGCTACGACGTGGGGACGGCCAAGAACACGTACGGCACAGGCAGCTTCCTGCTGCTCAACACGGGGAACCGGCCGGTGCCCTCGAAGAGCGGCCTGCTGACGACCATGGGGTACAAGATCGGCACCGAGGCACCCGTCTACTGCCTCGAAGGGTCGATCGCGATCACCGGGGCGCTGGTGCAGTGGTTCCGTGACCAGCTGGGCATCATCCGTACCTCCGACGAGATCGAGACGCTGGCGGCGAGCGTCGACGACAACGGCGGCGCGTACATCGTGCCCGCGTTCTCGGGCCTCTTCGCGCCGTACTGGCGCTCCGACGCGCGCGGTGTCGTCACCGGCCTCACGCGGTACGTCACGAAGGGGCACCTCGCCCGTGCCGTGCTGGAGGCGACGAGCTGGCAGACGCGTGAGGTCGTGGACGCCATGTTCCAGGACTCCGGGGTACAGATCACGACCCTGAAGGTGGACGGCGGCATGACCAAGAACAATCTGCTGATGCAGCACCAGGCCGATGTGCTCGGTGTGCCGGTGATCCGCCCGAAGGTATCCGAGACGACCTGTCTGGGAGCGGCGTACGCGGCCGGCCTCGCGACGGGGGTGTGGAACGACCTGGACGAGCTGAAGTCGCACTGGCAGAAGGACGTCGAGTGGACTCCGTCCATGGAGGCGTCGGTCCGCGATCGCGAATACCACAACTGGCACAAGGCGGTGGAGAAGAGCTTCGGCTGGCAGGAGGACGGCGCGGGCTGACGAACTGACCCTCTTTTCCCAGCGATCCACCGTTTTCGCGCTCCACGCGTGCGTGCCTCGCGCGGAGCACCTCGGGACTACGGCTCGTACCCCGGTCGGCGGGGGTGCGGGCCGTACCCGTGCCGGCTCGGAGGAGCGGCCCCCCTGCCTCAGGTGGCGCTTCAGGTGGTGACGGTCTGGCGGCGTTCGGCCGCGTACGCCATCGCGTGCTGGACGACCTCGATGAGGACCTCCTTGACGGACTCCCGGCCGCGCGCGTCGCAGAGGACCACGGGTACTCCGGGGTCGAGGTCGAGGGCCTGGCGAACGTCCTCGGTGGGATAACGGGCGGCTCCCTCGAAGCAGTTGACGCCCACCACGAAGGGTATGGAGCGCCGTTCGAAGTAGTCGATGGCGGCGAAGCAGTCCTCCAGGCGGCGGGTGTCGGCGAGCACGACGGCCCCCAGGGCGCCGGTGGCGAGCTCGTCCCACAGGAACCAGAAGCGGTCCTGACCTGGCGTCCCGAAGAGGTACAGCACCAGGTCCTCGCGGAGCGTGATGCGGCCGAAGTCCATGGCGACCGTCGTGGTGTGCTTGCCCTCCACGCCGCTGGTGTCGTCGATCGGACGACCCGCCTCGGTGAGCAGCTCCTCGGTGCGCAGCGGCTTGATCTCGCTGACCGCGCCGACGAGGGTGGTCTTGCCCACACCGAAGCCGCCCGCCACGAGGATCTTGAGCGTGACGGGCTCGACGGGGGTCTTGCCGCGCTCAGAGCGCCCGAAGATCATCGATCTCTTCTCCTGCTTCAGTGGTGTCGCGTACTTCAGTCACTTCGGTGGTGTCGCGTACTTCGGTGGTGTCGCGCGATGGCGGACCGTACCCGCCACCGCCTGGGGTCTCGATGACCAGTACGTCACCGGGGCCCACGTCCGCCGCGTCGCTTCCGGCGAGTTCGGTGACCGTACCGTCCGCGCGCTCCACGCGGTTGGCGCCCAGCGCGCCGGGTTCGCCGCCCGCCATGCCGTAGGGCGGGACCCTGCGGTGCTGGGAGAGTGTCGAGACGGTCATGGGCTCGTGGAAACGGATGCGGCGCACGGCACCGTCGCCGCCCCGCCACCGACCGGCCCCGCCGCTCCCCCGCCGTACGGCGAACTCGTCGAGCTGGACGGGCAGTCGCCATTCCAGGACCTCGGGGTCGGTGAGCCGCGAGTTGGTCATGTGGGTCTGTACGACGGGCGCGCCGGAGAAGCCGTCGCCCGCGCCGGAGCCGGAGGCCACGGTCTCGTAGTACTGGTACCGCTCGTTGCCGAAGGTGACGTTGTTCATGGTGCCGGAGCCCTCGGCCTGCACTCCCAGGGCACCGTACAGGGCGCCGGTGATGGCCTGAGAGGTCTCGACGTTCCCGGCGACCACGGCGGCCGGGGGTTCGGGGGCGAGCATCGAGCCGGCCGGTACGACGATGTCGAGGGGACGCAGACAGCCGTCGTTGAGCGGGATGTCGTCGGCGACCAGGGTGCGGAAGACATACAGGACCGCCGCGTTGACCACGGAGAACGGTGCGTTGAAGTTGGTGGTCAGTTGCGGGGACGTACCGGTGAAGTCGACAGTGGCGGAGCGTTTTTCGCGGTCTACGGAGACGCGGACTCGGATGACCGCCCCGGAGTCGGTCTCGTACGCGAACTCACCGTCCTCCAGGGCGTCGATGACACGGCGGACCGCTTCCTCGGCATTGTCCTGGACGTGCCTCATGTACGCCTGTACGACGTCGAGGCCGAAGTTCTCGATCATGCGGGCGACTTCGTCGACGCCCTTCTGGTTGGCGGCGATCTGTGCGCGCAGGTCGGCGAGGTTGGTCTTCGGGTTGCGTGAGGGGTAGGGCGCCTCGGTGAGCAGACGGCGTGTCTCCGCCTCGCGGAAGCGGCCGCCTTCCACGAGCAGCCAGTTGTCGAAGAGGATGCCCTCCTCCTCGATGGTGCGGCTGTTGGCCGGCATGGAGCCGGGGGCGATGCCGCCGATCTCGGCGTGGTGACCGCGCGAGGCGACGTAGAAGAGGATCCGGTCACCGTTCGTGCCGTCACCCTCCGTGTCGAAGACCGGCGTGATCACGGTGACGTCGGGGAGGTGGGTCCCACCGTGGTACGGGTCGTTGACCGCGTAGGTGTCCCCGGGGCGCATGCCGTCGGCGCGGCGGCGGATGACCTCCTTGACGCTCGTTCCCATCGAGCCCAAGTGCACAGGGATATGGGGAGCGTTGGCGACCAGGTTGCCGTCCGGGTCGAAGAGCGCGCAGGAGAAGTCCAGGCGCTCCTTGATGTTGACGGACTGGGCGGTGGACTCCAGGCGGGCGCCCATCTGTTCGGCGATGGACATGAAGAGGTTGTTGAAGACCTCGAGGAGAACAGGGTCGGCTTCTGTGCCGAGATCGGAACTCTCCGTGACCGCCACGCGTTCCATGACCAGATGCCCGTCGTCGGTCATGGCCGCCTGCCAGCCGTCGTCGACGACGGTCGTCGCGCTGGCCTCGGTGATGATCGCGGGGCCGGTGACGGTTTCGCCGGGGGGCAGTTCCTCGCGGCGGCGCAGGGGTACGTCGCGCCAGGTACCGCCCGTGTGGAGGCTGACCGTCTCCCGGGTGCCGGGCGCGAAGTGCGGGGTGGCGAGGGCGGACAGATCGGGGGGTTCGGTGAGACCGGTGGCTTCCACGGAGAGGGCTTCGACGACGACCGGACGGTCGAGGGTGAAGGAGTAGGTGGCGCGATGGCGGTCTTCGAAGGTGCGGATCATGGTGTCGGGCTCGGTCAGCTCGACGACGAGTGCTGTGTCCGTGCCGTCATAGCGCAGCTGGGCGCGGCGGGTGACCTGGATGCGCTCCTTGGGGACGTCCTCGGCGAGGAGTTCGGCGCGGGCGGAGCCCTCCAGGTCGTCGGCGGTCTTCAGGACGTGCGGCATCGCGGACGCCTCCAGGGGCGCCTCGACGGACTGCTCGCGCATGGCCGTGGTGTCGGCGAGGCCGATGCCGAGCGCGGAGAGCACACCGGCCATGGGCGGGACGAGGACGGTGCGGATGCCGAGCGAGTCGGCGACCATGCACGCGTGCTGGCCGCCCGCACCACCGAAGGTGGTCAGTACGTACCGGGTGACGTCGTGGCCCTTCTGGACCGAGATGCGCTTCACGGCGTTGGCGATGTTGGCCACGGCGATCTGGAGGTAGCCCTCGGCGACCTGCTCGGGAGTGCGGTCGTCGCCGGTCCGGTCACGGATCTCGCGGGCCAGGGCTGCGAAGCGGTCGCGGACGAGGGCGTCGTCGAGGGACTGGTCTCCGTCGGGGCCGAACACCCTGGGGAAATGGGCGGGTTGGATCCGGCCGAGTGCCACGTTGGCGTCGGTGACAGTGAGCGGGCCGCCGCCCCGGTAGCAGGCGGGGCCCGGGTCCGCGCCCGCCGAGTCCGGCCCTACGCGGTAGCGGGAGCCGTCGAAGTGGAGGACGGAGCCGCCGCCCGCCGCGACGGTGTGGATGTCCAGCATCGGCGCGCGCAGCCGGACCCCGGCGATCTGGGTGGTGAAGACGCGTTCGTACTCACCGGCGAAGTGCGAGACGTCCGTGGATGTGCCGCCCATGTCGAAGCCGATGACCCGGTCGAAGCCGGCGAGCTGCGACATCCGTGCCATGCCGACGATGCCGCCCGCCGGCCCGGAGAGGATGGCGTCCTTGCCGCGGAACTGTCCGGCCTCGGCGAGGCCTCCGTTGGACTGCATGAACATCAGCCGGACACCGCGGAGCTCGTCGGCGACGTGCTGGACGTAGCGGCGCAGCACGGGCGACAGATAGGCGTCCACGACGGCCGTGTCGCCGCGCGGGACGAGCTTCATCAGCGGGCTGACCTCGCTGGAGAGCGAGATCTGCTGGAAACCGGTGCGGGCGGCCAGCTCGCCGATGGACTGTTCGTGGGCCGGGTGGAGATGGCTGTGCATGCAGACGACGGCGACGGCGCGGATTCCGGCGTCGTACGCCTCCTGGAGTGCCTCGGCGAGGGCGTCCAGGTCGGGCGCGCGCAGGACGGTGCCGTCGGCGGCGATGCGCTCGTCGACCTCGACGACCCGTTCGTGGAGCAGCTCGGGGAGCTCGATCTCGCGGGCGAAGATCCGGGGGCGGTTCTGATAGGCGATGCGCAGGGCGTCGCGGAAGCCGCGGGTGACGACGAGGAGGGTGCGTTCGCCCTTGCGTTCCAGGAGGGCGTTGGTGGCGACGGTGGTGCCCATGCGGACGGATTCCACCGGCAGGCCGTCGCTCTGTCCGGCTGCCTGTCCGGCTCTGTGTTCATCTGCCAGGCCGTCGCCCTGTCCGGCTTCCCGTCCGATCAAGCCCTCACCGGCTTCGGTGAGGAGTTCGCGGATGCCAGCCACGGCGGCGTCGGTGTACCGCGCCGGGTTCTCGGAGAGGAGTTTACGGGTGAGCAATCGGCCGTCCGGGCGTTGCGCGACGACATCCGTGAAGGTGCCGCCGCGATCGACCCAGAACTGCCAGCCCTTCACGTCTGTCTCCCCGATGTCGCGCTGCTCCGACGCTGAGCCGGAGGTGCCGGTCGACGATCGGTCAGATCATATCGGGGTCGGGCGCCTCAGCGTTCGGTCCATAGCGGGCGTCGCTTCTCGGCGAAGGCCGGGGGACATTCCTTGGCGTCGGCCGAATGGAGTACGGCCCGGCAGTTCGGCCTTGGCGCCGCCCTGGCGTTCGGTGCGCGTCCGCCTGCCGGGCGAAGAGCTTCACCGACACGCCCGCCTGCACCGCGCACCGGCCGGCCCCCGGAAAGTGCCCCGCATGCGGCCGAGCATGCGGCCACCAGGACCCGCGGCGGTACGGCGGGTACGGAGGCGGCAAGCGGAGCACTGCCGCGTAGGAGGTCCATGCGCGTCGTCGCGTGGGGAGGAGGGGCATGGTTCTCAGGCAGGACTGGCCTCGCTGTGAGATCGCTGCGTTCATATAGCGCGATGACTGCACGGATGATGAGAAGCTAGGAAGCGCGTTCAGGGGCCCGGACAAGGGGCCACGTACCGCCCGCGCCACCGCCGTTCGGTGTCGTCGGCACGGCATGGCCGCCCTGGGACCTCGCTGAACGCGAGTTCTCCGAACCGTCAGGAGCCCAGCAAAAATGCGTACGCCCAAGCCACTTCCCCCGGACGAAAACATCGGCGAGAGCACTGACGAGAACTCCGGCTCCGGCTCCGGCTCCGGCTCCGGCTCCGGCTCCGGTTCCGTCTTCGGCGCCGGCGCCGGCGCCGGCAACGCGTCGCGTATGGCCGAGCCAGGCGGATCGTCGGGCAAGGTGCAGTCCCTGGAGCGGGCGATCAGCCTGCTGGAGGCGACAGCCGACACCGCGCCGGACGGCGAGACTGCGACGAACCTCGCGAGCCGCTGCGGGCTCAACCGGGCCACGGCCTGGCGGCTGCTGTCCACCATGGAGCAGTACGGGATGGTCGAGCGCGATCCGCTGACCAGCCGTTACACCATCGGATTCGCGGTCGCGCGAATGGCTTCGGCCGCCGGGTTCGACGGGCTCATCCGCCGCACCCATGGCATTCTGCGCCAAGTCTGCGAGCAGACGGGCGAGACGGCCAACCTCGCGGTGGTCCAGCAGCTGGGGCTGACGTACATCGACGAGGTCACGCCTCCAGTGGTCCTCAGCGCCAAGTGGCTCGGGCGGCAGGCACCGTTGCACGCCACCTCGACAGGCAAGGCGCTGTTGGCCTGGCTGCCGGAAGAAGAGGTGAAGTCCCTGCTGGCCGAGCCGCTGACCGCGTACACCGACACCACGGTCGCCGACCGGGGGCGGCTGAGCGCGGAGCTGGCCGAGACGCGAGAGCGCGGATACAGCGTCTGCGTGGGCGAGATGGAGCGCAACCTGTACGGGGTCTCGGCGCCCGTCCTCGGCAGCCGCGACCGGCCGTTCGCCGTCGTGAGCATCTGGGGGCCGCAGGACCGGGTGCCCGAGTCCCGCTTCCCGGCGCTGGGCGCGCTGGCGCGCGGCGCGGCGGACGAAGTCGCGCGGGCGGCGCGGGCGTTGTGAGGCCCGGGCGGGTAGGCGGGGTCCATGGGTAGGCGGGGGCCGGGGGCGGGCGGTCTTGACGTGCGTCGCCTCAAAGGCCATGTTCGCTATGTGCGACGGAACAGCGCAATGCGAGCAGCTGCACGCAACGCAAGCGGCACCACCCTCGCTTGATGCCCCCAGCCCGGAGGAGGACCCCGGATGCCCATGAACCAGGACGTCATCGTTACTTGCGCCCTCACCGGTGCGGGCGACACGGTACGGAAGAGCCCGCACGTCCCCGTGACCCCCGAGCAGATCGCCCGCTCCGCCGTGGAGGCCGCCGAAGCCGGTGCGGCAGCCGTCCACATCCACGTACGCGATCCTGAGACGGGAGCGCCTTCCCGCGACCCACGGCTGTACCGGGAGGTCGTCGAGCGCATCAGGGAAACCGGCACCGACATCGTGATCAACCTGACCGCGGGCATGGGTGGCGACCTGGTCATCGACCCTGAGGAGCCACTGAAGCAGCTGCCCGGCACCGACCTCGTCGGCGGGCTCGACCGGCTGCCGCACGTCGAGGACCTGCTGCCTGACATCTGCACCCTGGACTGCGGTTCCCTCAATTTCGGCGACGGCTCCAGCCTCTACGTCTCCACCCCCGACATGCTCCGTACGGGTGCCAAGCGCATCCAGGAACTGGGCGTGCGGCCCGAGTTGGAGATCTTCGACACCGGACACCTGTGGTTCGCCAAGCAGCTGCGCACCGAGGGACTCCTGGACGACCCGACCGTGTTCCAGCTGTGCATGGGCATCCCGTGGGGCGCGCCCGCCGACCCGGGCGTGCTGCAGTCGATGGTGAACATGCTGCCGGAGGGCGCCCAGTGGGCCAGCTTCGCGCTCGGGCGGATGCAGATGCCGTGGGTGGCGCAGTCGGTGGTGCTCGGTGGCCATGTACGGGTCGGTCTCGAGGACAACCTCTATCTGGACAAGGGCGTCAAGGCGACCAACGCGCAGCTGGTGGAGCGCGCGGTGACGATCGTCGAGGCGATGGGTGCGCGCGTCGCGACGCCGGACGAGGCCCGCCTCGAGCTCGGCCTCAAGCCGCGTGGCTGACGGGCGGGCCGGGTGATCCCCGAAATCGCCTGCCGCGGTCACTCGCCGTCGCGGTGCACACCGCCGCAGTCCCCCACCTTCAAGGAGCCCTCGGTGACCGAGCCTTCAGACGCCCCCAGCCCTCTCCACGCCTCGCGGGCCGCCGCGACCTCGCAGGCTTCCGCCACTTCCCAGACCTCCGCCACTTCCCAGACCTCCGCGACCTCGCAGGCTTCCGCGACGAGGCCAACTCCAGAAGACGTACGCACCGTGGCCTGCGTAGGCGCCGGAGTCATCGGCGGCGGCTGGGTCGCCCACTTCCTCGCCCGCGGCTATGCCGTCAGGGCCTGGGACCCGGCGCCCGGCGCCGAGGCGCGGCTGCGCCGGCTCGTCGACGCCGCGTGGCCCGCGCTGGAGCGGCTGGGCCTCGCCCCGGGCGCCTCCCCGGCCCGCCTCACCGTCACCGACACGCTCGAAGAGGCGGTGTCGGAGGCCCAGTTCGTGCAGGAGAGCGCCCCGGAGAAGCTGGAGCTCAAGCGCGAGTTGCTGGCGAAGCTCGACGCGGCGACGCCCGCCGGGATCGTCATCGCGTCCTCCACGTCCGGCTACCCGATGACCGACATGCAGACGGAGTCCGTCACGCCGAGCCGGCTGGTCGTCGGTCACCCGTTCAATCCTCCGTACCTCATCCCGCTCGTCGAGGTCGTCGGCGGCGAGCGGACGGACGCGGCGGCCGTCGCGTGGGCCGCCCGCTTCTACGAGGTGGCGGGCAAGTCCGTCATCACCATGGAGCGCGAGGTGCCCGGCTTCATCGCCAACCGTCTCCAGGAGGCGTTGTGGCGCGAAGCCCTGCACATGGTCGCCAACGGCGAGGCGACAGTGCGCGAGATCGATCTCTCCATCACGGAGGGCCCCGGTCTGCGCTGGGCGTTCATGGGCCCGATGCTCACGTTCGCGCTGGCCGGCGGGGAAGGCGGCATGGCGCACATGCTGGACCACTTCGGCCCGTCCCTGAAGTCGCCGTGGACCCGTCTGGAGGCCCCGGAGCTGCACAAGGAGCTCTACGACGCCGTGGTCGCGGGCTGCGAGGACGCCGCCGAGGGACGGAGCATCTCGGATCTCGTCGCGGAGCGCGATCAGGGCGTCATCGACGTCCTGCGCGCCACCGGCCGACTGCCCGGGCCCGGCGCCCGATGACGTCCCGCTCCCCGGCCCACGCTGCCTCCCCCACCCCCGCTCCCGCCCTGGCCCTCTTTCGCGAGACCGTGCGCCCGGAGTGGATCGACTACAACGGGCACTTGAGCGAGGCGTTCTACGTCCTCGTCTTCGGCCACGCGACCGACGCGATGATGGACGCGACGGGGATGGACGACTCGTACCGCGCGGACAGCGGCTGCTCGCTCTACACGGTCGAATCGCACATCCGCTATCTCCGGGACGTGCCCGAAGGCGCCCACGTGGTCGTCCGCACCCGGATCCTCGGTGCGGGCGCCAAGAAGGCGCACTTCACGCACGAGATGTACGTCGTGGGCGCGCCACGTACCGAACCGGCCCCGGACGCCGCCGTGGCCGCCACGTCGGAACTACTCGCCCTCCATGTGGACCAGAAGGCGGGCCGGGCCGTCCCGTTCCCGGAGAACGTCCACGGCCGGCTCGCCGCGTTGGTGGAGGCGGCGCCCGCGTGGGCCGGACAGTCCATCGCCCACATCGCCTGACGCGGAGGCCGGATCAGCCGGGCCCAACCGTCCGCCGCCCCGTTCACCCGACCTCCGGATCACCCGGCCCTCCGGATCACCCGGCCCTCCGAGTCACAGGGCCCGGAGGCCGCTGATCACATCCCGCAGGATGCTCTCGTCCGGCAGCTCCGCGGGAGGTACCGGACGCGTCACATGGACCAGCTCCTCGCCCACGAGGTCGCCTATGAGGACGCGTACCACCCCGATGGGCAGGTCGAGTTCGGCGGCGAGTTCGGCGACCGACTGGGGGGCGTCACGGCAGAGTTCGACGATGTCCACGTGCTCCGGGGACAGCGCCTGGTCCGCCTCCGGGTCGTCGGCGTGCTGCTCCGTCACGACCACCGCGATCAGGTCGAGGCGGTGCTGACCCACACTGGTCGTGCGGCCGCGTGTCATGGCGTACGGACGGACCACCGGTCCGGCCTCGTCGTCGAACCAGTGGGACATCCCCTGACCGTCTCCGCTCATGCCATCTCACTACCCGCCCGAGGGCAGTTCGGTGCGCGGAGCGGCGGCCAGATGTGCGCCGACCCTCTTCACCAGCAGGGTCATCTCGTACGCGACCTGCCCGACGTCCGAGTCGGCGTCCGAGAGGACGGCGAGAGCGCTGCCGTCGCCCGCCGCCGTGACGAACAGGAAGGCGTCCTCGAGTTCGACGATCGTCTGCCGGACGCCACCTGCCTCGAAGTGGCGGCCGACGCCCTTGGCGAGGCTGTGGAACCCGGATGCGACGGCGGCGAGGTGCTCACTGTCCTCCCTGGTCAGGTCAGTGGAGACGCCGGTGGGAAGGCCGTCGCCGGAGAGCACGAGGGCCTTGCGGATGCTGGCGACGCGCGCCACCAAATCGTCGAGCAGCCAGTTGAGTTCCCCCGTCGCGGTGCTGTTCGTGGTGTGGCCGGTGGCCATCGGATCGGTCATCGACCGTCCCCCTTAGTCGTTCCTGGTGCTGTGCCGCCCTGGGCGTCGTCGCCCGCGGCGTTCTCCTGACGGCCGCGCTGCCAGCCGCGCTGGAGCGAAGCCATACGGTTGCGTACTTCGTCGGCGTCGCGCTCCTCGGTGTCCGCCGTACGAGACGCGTCGCGCTGGGTTCGCCGGTCGGGGCCGTCCTTCAGCTGCGGGGCCAGACTGGCCTGCCGTACGCGGCGGGGCAGCGCGCCGGTGCCGCCGCCTCCGGACGCGGTGCCGGGCTCTGTGCCGCGACGTGCGGCGCGCTGGGGAAGGGCCGGAGCTTCGCCGTCCCGGCGTTCCGCGGTCTCCGGCCGGCGGGTGAACCCCTCACCGAACCCGGGGCCAGGGCCCGCCGCCTCGGTGCGCTCGGCGCCACGCCCCAGGGCCTTGCGGGGCTCCGCGCCACGGCCTGCCGACCCGGTGCTCATGAGGCCTTCGTCGGCTGTGCCCCGCCGGGCGGCGAGCGAGTCCCCGGCCTCCCGGATCGACGGCACGCGCTTGGCGTTCCTCGAGCGCTTCGGCAGCTCCTCGAGCGCGCCGGGCCGCTTGGGCGAATCCTGGGCCGCCGGGGGCAGTTCCATCACCTCGTCGGCGTCCGCGCGCTCCGTCGCCTCATCACGCCGCGGCTGGGTCTGGGTCACGGGGCGGCCGTGGGAGCTGACGAGCTTGGGGGTCCGACGGCGCGGGAGCGGCACGGGTCCGTCGGGATGATCGTCGTCACCGGGGCGAGCCGGCTCGCGCGGTACCTCGCGGGCCTGCTGGTGCTGGTCCTCCGGCACCCCGGCGATGGAGCGGCGCGGGCGGAAGATGCCGCCGCGCTCGCTGTCCTCGTCGCCGATACCGCCCGGGAAGCCGCCGAGAGAGTCCAGGTCCACCGGCGCCTCGAGCTCGACGGGCCCGTCCAGGATCGAGGCGGACAGGCCGGGCAGCTGCGCCGACTTCTCGGACGGCGCGACCTTGCGGCCCTCGTCGCCCTTCTTCAAGGGGAGCGCCCGGTCGAGCCGGAAACCCACGCCGTTCGTGTCGGGTACGTCGTCCGAGAGCAGCGCGTCGGGGACGAAGACCACAGCGGTGGTACCGCCGTACGGGGACGGCTGCAGGGAGACTCGTACGTTCTGCCGCTGGGCGAGCCGGCTGACCACGAAGAGGCCGAGCCGGTCGGTGTCCGAGAGCTCGAACTCGGGGGTCTCGGCGAGCCGCAGGTTGGCGTCGAGGAGCGCCTCCGCGGCCATCCCGAGGCCACGGTCGTGGATCTCCAGCGTGAAGCCGTTGGCGACGCGCTCGCCGAGCACCTGAACGGCCGTGTGCGGGGGCGAGAACACCGTGGCGTTCTCCAGGAGTTCGGCCACGAGGTGGGTGACGTCGGCGACGGCCGAGCCGGTGACGGCCATGCGCGGCAGGCGCCGTACCTCGATGCGCTCGTAGTCCTCGACCTCGGCGACGGCGGCGCGTACGACGTCCATCAGCTGGACGGGTTTGCGCCATTGCCGGGACGGGGCCGCTCCGGAGAGGATCACCAGGCCCTCGGCGTGCCGGCGCATACGGGTGGTCAGGTGGTCGAGGCGGAACAGGTCGGCGAGTTCGTCGGTGTCCTCGGTCCTGCGCTCCATGGTGTCGAGCAGGGTGAGCTGCTTGTGCAGCAGGACCTGGCTGCGGCGGGCGAGGTTCACGAAGACCTCGGAGACGCCGCTGCGCAGCTCGGACTGCTTGACGGCGGCCTCGACGGCGGCGCGCTGGAGGATGTTGAGGGCCTGGCTGACCTCGCCCATCTCGTTCTTGTCGTACTCCAGGCGCGGGACTTCGGTCTCCACGTCGACCTGTTCGCCCGCGGAGAGGCGGCGCATCACGCTGGGCAGCCGGACCCCGGCGGTCTCGTGGGCCTCCTGGCGGAGCCGGCGCAGGTCGCGGATGAGGGCGCGGCCGATGCGGACGGACATGAAGAGCGAGAGCAGCACCGCGGCCAGGCCGAGCACGCCGGCGATGCTGGCCTTGACGATGACGCCGAGCGCGATGGGGCGGACGCGGTCCTGGAAGCGGTCGCCGGCCTGGTTGTCGAGCTTGTCGAGCCCGTCGAGGACGTCGCCCGCTACGCTGTCCCAGCTCTTCGCGGTGACGCCGCGGGGCTCACCGGGCGCGGAGTCGATGGCGGACTGCTCGGCCACGCGCAGCGGTCCCGTGGCGGCGTTCTTCCAGTACTGCTGGAAGCGTTCACGCTCCGCGGCGGACAGCTGCGGCCAGTTGGTCTCGTACATGAGCGTGCGCTGTGCGACGAGGTCCGAGATGTCACGGGACTCGTCGCGGGTGACCCGGCCGACGACCAAGGAGGAGCCGAGCAGGGCGTCCTCACGGGCGAGCAGCTCACGGGCGCGCGACATGTTGACGAGGGCGCGGCCCTCCTTGTCCACGTCCACATTGTCGAGTACCTGGAGGTTGGACAAGAGGGTGTAACAGGGGTCCACCAGGTCGTTGTAGTGGTCGAGGGCCTGGACGCGGGTTACGGTGCCGTCCTCGACGCTCTGGCGCAGCGAACCGACGCCGTCGAAGGCGTCCAGGATCGCGGTGAGGTGCTCGGCGTTGTCCGCGGCCAACTCGTCCTGTACTTCGCTGTCCTTGGCGTTCCTACGGATCTTTGCCACGACCTCGTCGGTGGCGGTCCGGGTGCGCCGCAGGTCGCTGAGAGCGTCGGAGGCGCGGGGATCAGCGAGATAGACGAGGGTCTGGCGGCGCTCGTCCTGCAGAACGCTGACGACGTCCTCGGTGGGGTAGGCGATCTCCTGGACGATGAACGTCCTGTCGAACAGCCGGTTGACCTCGCGCCCCGTGAGCACGGTGGCGAAGCCCCAGATCGCGGTCAGAGACACCAGCGGCACGAGGAGCAGCGCCACGATCTTCCGGCGGATGGACTTCCCGCGAAAGCGCATGGCCTCCCCCAGCTCGACCCCCGTCGGCCGGGGGCACGCATGTACGTCAACAAACGGCGTGAGCCTACTACCGTCACACAGGTATCTCGAAGGCCTGTCCGGGCCGACCGGGTCACAGCGGGAACAGGACATCCGCAGTTGTCCGGTCATTGCGGGAGATTGTCTCCCTGAATCCGACACAGGACGCCGGACGTCATCTGGTCCGCCCAGAGGGCCAGTTGGCCGGAATTTTTCGGTCGGTGGGAATCTTCGGGTTACGTCGATCGTCTTTCTGTATGGAAGTTGGAGGCGGAATCGGCAGCAGGTGCCGCATGCCGCGCCCAGGCGGCGTAAAACAGCGCAAGCCGGGCAGCCAATGGGGAGCCGGCGTCTCGTGACACCGGTACGAGTGGCTGCTGGGCGGTGGGGAGTGACGAGTTGATGGGCACGGCGGAGCGGTACGAGGCACCCGAGGCGGGCGAAGCGGCGACCGCGGAGGCGCAGCGGGGTCCGCAGGCGCCGGATCGCGATATTCCGGCCGACATTCCAGCGATGGAGGCCGAAGGACAGGCGATACGGACCGAAGAGCAGACGGAAGCCGGGCTGACGGAAGCCGAAGAGCAGGCGTATTACCGGCCGTTGTGGGTCGAGGAGCCCGCGAGCAGGCGTCGGCTGCCCGATCCCGTGCGTATGTCGGCGGTGCGGGCCGTCATCATCATCGCCCTCACGCTGATCCAGGCGATGGTCGCCTTCCTGTGCACGCTGGCCGGTTCCTGGCTCGCGTTCCCCATGGTGCTGAGCAGCGTGGCAAGCACGGTGGTGGCCACTTGGGGCGCGCTGGACGTGTGGGTGACCCGACAGGTGTGGAACCAGCGCAACGGCGTGGTGTCGGTGCCGAGCAGCACGGCGCGGGCCCTGCGGCGCGAGCGGCGCAGGGCCCGGCGCCAGGAGCGGACGACGGAGCGGGCCAAGGAGCGGATACGTCGGCAGGGCGGCGGCGCGGGGCAGTTGTCGCATTCCTAGGAGGCGGCTGTCCTTGGAGGGCAGCTGTTTCTTGGAAGGCACCTGTCTCCTCGGAGGTCAGCCCTTGGAAGACGCCTGTCTCGCTCGGAGGTCGGTGCCTTCGCCCTCCACGAAGGCTGCTCCTCCAAGGAGGCTGCTCCGCCTAGGAGGCCGCCGCCTCCACCGCGCTCGCCACGCGCCCCAGTTCGCGCCTTGCCCGCATGAATGGGCGTGGGCGATCCACGGAGAGCACCGCGGTCGTACGACCGTCGCGCTCGTAAAGGGCGAGGAAGCCGCCCTCGTCGGGCGTGCCGTCGATGACCGCGCCCTCCGCGATGCGCACGGTGTCGGTGTCGAGCCGCCGTCCCGCGAACTGGATCCGGGCGCCGTACTGGTCGGACCAGAAGTAGGGCAGCGGGCGCACCGTCTCCGCGGTGTGCCCGGCCAGGAGGTTGCGGACGGCGATCCGGGGCTGTTCGGTGGCGCTCGTCCAGTGTTCGGCGCGGGCTCCGCCGACGCGGGCGACATCGCCGACGGCGACCACCTGGGGCAGTCCGGTCACGCAGCCGTCGTCGCACAGCACGCCGTCGTGCAGCGCGAGCGTCGAGCCCGCCAGCCAGTCGGTGTTGGGGATGGCGCCGACGCCCACGATCACGGAGTCGGCGGGGAGGAAGCGGCCGTCGGCGAGTTCCACTCCAGTGACCGCGACCGTGCCGCGGAGCCCGGCGACGCCGGTGCCCGTGACGAGGTCGACGCCGCCGCGCCGGTGCAGCGCGGAGCACACTGCGGCCATCTCCGGGCCGAGTTGGGGCACCAGGGGCAGCGGGGCGGCTTCGACGACGGTGACCTCGTGGCCGAGTCCGGCGCACGAGGACGCAGTCTCGGCGCCGATGAAGCCGCCGCCGATGACGACGACGCGCCGGGGGCCCGCGGTCAGTTCGGCGCGCAGGGCTCGGGCGTCGTCGAGGGTGCGCAGGGTGTGCACTCCGGCGAGGTCGCAGCCCGGGAGTCTGCGGGCCGAGGCGCCGGTGGCGATGACCACGCCGTCGGAGGAGACGGTGCGGCCGTCGTCGAGGAGGACGGTGCGGCCGCGTGCGTCCAGGCCGCGTGCGCGGACGCCGAGAAGCCATTCGGCGTCGAGTTCGACGGTCTCCTCGGCGTCGGTGAGGGCGAGTTGGTCCTCGTCGGCCCGGCCTGTGAGGAAGTCCTTGGACAGCGGCGGGCGGTCGTACGGGAGGTGCGGTTCGTCTCCGACGATCACCAGCCGCCCGTCGAACCCCTGGGCACGCAGCTCACGGGCGGCGTACAGACCGGAGAGCGAGGCCCCGACCACGGTCACGGTCCTCATGCGCGGTGTCCCTTCCGGGGGGCGAGGGCGGCGGGGACGGTATGGGCGGCCTCGGACGCACGGGGGGCACGGGCGGCGTGCCCTGGCTCGCGGCCGGCCCGGGCACGCCCAAGTTCGCACACAGCACAGGCTCGCTCGCGGACGACAGAGGCTCGGTCGCGGACAGCACAGGCTCGCCCGGGCTCACGCGCGGAGCCGGCAGCGGGGAACCCGCCCGCGGCACCGACACGCCCGGTGGTACGCGTCGCGTGACAGCACTCGGCCACCGACGCCGCATGGCCGTGTCCCACCGGACGCGCCGGGTGCACCGCATGGACTGGACGCGCCCCGTGGTCGCACTCACCCAGAAGCGCCACACGGTCGCGCCCAGCCGGGCGTACCGTCACACCGCCGGGGGCGACCGCGGTCCCGGCCCTCAGGCAAGTGATCTTCATGCCGCCGATTCCTCTTCGCCTGCCACGTGGACGTGGATGATGCCGTCGTCGACGCTGACGCGGTGGGTGCGAACGGCGCGACGAGCGGGCAGGCACGTCGGGTGGCCGGTGCGGAGATCGAATGATGCGGCGTGAAGCGGGCATTCGACCAGACAGCCCTCCAGCCAGCCCTCGGAGAGAGACGCGTCCTGGTGGGTGCAGGTGTCATCGATGGCGTACAGCTCGCCGTCGGCGTTGAACACGGCGATGGGCGGTGTGGTGTCGATACGGACGGATTCGCCCGCGGGGAGGTCATCAAGGCGGCAGACGGGAATCACGGGCCCCCCTCTCAGTCCAGGACTCATGGTCCTGGACCTACAGGTCCGGTCTGGTCCGGGACCTACCAGGTCCCGGACTGTTCGGTAACATGAAGTTTCGTATAGCGCATGAGGGAACGCCATGCGCAACAGAATCCGGGCGGGATGCCCGCCGCGTCAAGGGTTTTCCGCAAGATGCGGCCCAATCAGGGCCGCAAGGTGGTGAGAGTTGAGCTATGACCCGCACTCAGAAGCAGGCTGAGCAGACCGAGGAGACTCCGGAGAAGCAGACCAAGGGCGCGGGCAGCGCCGTGCAGTCGGTGGACCGCGCCGTGAGCGTGCTGGAGATCCTCGCCCGGCACGGCGAGGCGGGCGTCACCGAGATCGCCGACGAGCTGGAGGTGCACAAGTCCACCGCCTTCCGGCTCCTCGGAGTACTGGAGAACCGCGGCCTGGTCGCCCAGGCCAAGGACCGCGGGAAGTACTACCTGGGCGCCGGCGTGCTACGCCTCGCGGGGGCGGCGGCAGCGCGCCTGGACATCTCCCAGGAGGGCGTGCCCGTGTGCCGCGAGCTCGCGGACGAGCTCGGGGAGACCGTCAACATCGCGGTCCTGGACGACGACGCGGCGGTCAACATCATGCAGGCCCGCGGCGCCGCGTCCGTCACCGCACAGAACTGGCTGGGCAGACGCACCCCGCTGCACGCCACCTCCAGCGGCAAGATGCTGCTGGCCCATCTGCCGCCGACGCTCCGCGAAGGTTTACTGGCCAGACCGCTGCCGCGCTTCACGGAGCGCACGATCACCGGCACGGCCACGCTGCGCGCCGAGCTGGACGCCGTGGTCGAGCAGGGATACTCCACCGCTCAGGAGGAGCTGGAGCTGGGGCTGGCCGCGGCGGCGGCCCCGGTGCGCGCCCACGACGGCAAGGTGATCGGAGCGATCAGCGTCTCGGGCCCGGTGTACCGGCTCGACTCGGACCGACTGCCGGAACTCGCCAAGCGCACGGTCGCAGCCGCCTCCGACCTGTCGCGCCGGATGGGATACGGCTTCTGACGGAGTCCGGGGCGGACGCCTGAGACACCCGGGGGACCAGATCGGAGCCGACCGGGGCACGGCAGGGACACAGCGCGGGGCCAGGAATTCCTGGCCCCGCGCTTCTGTGTGTCGGGGAGGTTTCGCGTCGCCCGTTCCTTTTGCCAAGGATTAACCCACCCCTCTTGACGACTCCCTGGCAGCGTTCTCACTATGTTCCTCATAGCGCAACCCATCGTGCATTGCGCAACAGCAGAGGAGCTGGTCGTGCCACATGAGGTCCGTGCCGTAGTCGCCTTGAAGAAGGGCGCACCCGTCGAGGTGCAGACGATCGTCGTTCCCGATCCCGGTCCGGGTGAGGTGCTCGTCAACGTGCAGGCCTGCGGGGTCTGCCACACGGATCTGCACTATCGGGAAGGCGCGATCAACGACGACTTCCCGTTCCTGCTGGGCCATGAGGCGGCGGGCACGATCGAGGCGATCGGCGCCGGTGTCACCGACCTGGCCCCTGGCGACTACGTGGTCCTCGCCTGGCGCGCGCCCTGCGGTTCCTGTCGCTCCTGTCGCCGGGGCCGCCCCTGGTACTGCTTCGACTCGCGCAACGCCGCCCAGCCGATGACGCTGCTCGACGGCACCCCGCTCAGCAACGCCCTGGGGATCGGCGCCTTCGCCGAGAAGACCCTGGTCGCGGCCGGGCAGGCGATCAAGATCAACCCGGCGGCCCGCCCCGAGGCCGCGGGCCTGATCGGCTGTGGCGTGATGGCCGGATACGGCGCGGCCGTGAACACCGGCAAGGTGGGCCGCGGTGACACGGTCGCCGTCATCGGCTGCGGCGGCGTGGGCAACGCGGCGATCGCGGGGGCCTGCCTCAACGGAGCCATGAAGGTCATCGCCGTCGACATCGACGACAAGAAGCTCGACCAGGCGGAGAAGTTCGGCGCCACCCACACGGTCAACTCCCGTGGCACCGACGCGGTCGAGGCCGTGCGCGCGCTCACCGGCGGCTTCGGTGTGGACATCGCCATCGACGCGGTGGGCCGCCCGGAGACGTACAAGCAGGCCTTCTACATGCGCGACCACGCGGGCACGTTGGTCCAGGTCGGCGTCCCCGACCCGGAGATGAGGATCGACCTCCCGCTGATCGACCTGTTCTCGCGCGGCGGCGCCCTCAAGTCGTCCTGGTACGGCGACTGTCTGCCCAGCCGCGACTTTCCGTTCCTCATCGACCAGTACCTCTACGGTCTGCTGGACCTCAACGCGTTCGTCTCGGAGACCATCGCGCTCGACCAGGTCGAGGAGGCGTTCGCCAAGATGCACCGCGGTGAGGTGCTGCGCTCGGTGGTGGTCCTTTGAGCACCACCGGGACCGTCCGGGTCGAACGCGTCGTCACCTCCGGCACGTTCAGCCTCGATGGCGAGACCTTCGAGGTCGACAACAACGTGTGGCTGGTCGGTGACGACGAAGAGGTGCTGATCGTCGACGCCGCGCACGACGCCCGTGCGATCCACGAGGCCGTCGCGGGCCGCCGGGTCACCGCCGTCGTGTGCACCCACGCGCACGACGACCATGTCGACGCGGCGGCCGACCTGGCGGAACTCACCGGCGCGCCCGTGCTCCTGCACCCCGCCGACCAGGAGCTGTGGGCCGCGACGCATCCCGACCGCAAGCCGGACGGCGACCTCACCGACGGCCAGCGGATCAGCGTCGCCGGGATCGAGCTCCAAGTGATCCACAACCCCGGCCACACATGGGGCAGTTGCTCTCTCCACGCCGCGTTCCTCGACACGGTCTTCACCGGGGACACCCTCTTCCACGGCGGGCCGGGCGCCACCGGCCGCTCCTACTCCGACCGGCCCACCATCGAGGCCTCCATCCGCGATCGGCTGCTCACGCTGCCCGGCGAAACGGTCGTCCGCACCGGCCACGGCGACGACACCACGATCGCCGCCGAGCGCCCCAATATCCCCATTCCATAAGCGCGTTGAGCCCAATCGCACATCGCCCCCCCCCCCACACCCATAGGCGCATTGCCCCACAAGCGCGTTCACTCCCCACCACGACAAGGAGGGGCATGTCCAGCACGCCCGAAACCAATCCCCGCGTGGTCATCGTGGGCGCCGGCATCGTCGGCTGCTCCCTCGCCGACGAGCTCACCGCTCTCGGCTGGACCGACGTCACCGTCCTCGAACAGGGGCCGCTGCCCGCTCCCGGCGGCTCCACCTCGCACGCGCCGGGCCTGGTCTTCCAGACCAGCCCCTCCAAGACCCTCACCGCCTTCGCCCGGTACACGGTCGAGAAGTTCAACTCCCTAGAGGTGGACGGCGTCTCCTGCTTCAACCCGGTGGGCGGCCTGGAACTCGCGACGACCCCCGAGCGCCTGGCCGACCTGCACCGCAAAGCCGGTTACGCCGCCTCCTGGGGCGTACGCGGCGAGATCGTGAGCGCGGCCCGCTGCAAGGAACTCTGGCCTCTCATCGACGAGTCGGCCGTACTCGGCGGCTTCCACACCCCCGACGACGGCCTGGCCCGCGCCCTGCTCGCGGCCCGCGCCCAGATGGAACGGGCCCGGGAACGCGGCGCCCGCTTCCTGGAGCGGCACACGGTCACCGGGATCGAGAAGGAAGACGGCCGAGTCACAGCCGTCGTCACCGACCAGGGCACCTTCCCCGCCGAACACGTGGTCTCCGCCGCGGGTTTCTGGGGCCCGGTCATCGGCCGCATGGCCGGACTCGACGTACCGCTCCAGCCGCTGGCGCACCAGTACGCGAAGACCAAGCCCCTGGCCGACCTCGAGGACGCGACCACCGAAGCCTCGAAGCCCATCCTCCGTTTCCAGGACCGCGACCTCTACTTCCGCGAGCACCACAACCGCATCGGCATCGGCAGCTACGCCCACAAGCCGCTCCCCGTCGACCCGCTCGCGATCCTCGCCTACGACGAGGCACGCGCGAGCGACTTGGAGATGCCGTCCTCGCTCCCCTTCACCGAGGAGGACTGGGCACCGAGCTGGGACGACTGCCGTCGACTGATGCCCGCGCTGCGCGAGACCGAGATCGAGGAAGGCTTCAACGGCGTCTTCTCCTTCACCCCGGACGGCATGCCGGTGCTCGGCGAATCGCGTGCCCTCAAGGGCTTCTGGCTCGCCGAAGCGGTCTGGGTCACGCACTCGGCCGGCGTCGCCAAGGCAGTGGCCGAGTGGATGGTCCACGGCCGCCCGGAGATCGACGCCCACGAATGCGACCTCACCCGCTTCGAGGACGCCCAGCGCTCACCCTCGTACATCAGGGAGCGCGGCTCGCAGCAGTTCGTCGAGGTGTACGACGTCCTGCACCCGCTCCAGCCGATGGAACAGCCACGTCCGCTGCGCGTCAGCCCCTTCTACGCCCGCCAGCAGGAGCTGGGCGCGTACTTCCTGGAGGGCGGCGGCTGGGAGCGCCCGCACTGGTACGAGGCGAACGCCCCGCTCGTCGACGCGCTCGAAGGCCTCCCCGAACGCGACGCCTGGTCGGCCCGCTACTGGTCGCCCATCGCGGCGGCCGAGGCGAAAGCGACGCGCGAGAAGGTCGCCCTGTACGACATGACGCCGCTGCGCCGCCTGGAGGTCACCGGCCCCGGAGCCCTCGACTTCCTGCACGGTATGACCACCAACAACCTCCGCAAGAAGCCCGGCGCGGTCACCTACACCCTGCTCCTTGACGAGACCGGCGGCATCCGCTCCGACCTCACCGTGGCGCGCCTTGGCCCCGACCGCTTTCAGGTGGGCGCCAACTCCCCGGCCGACCTGGACTGGTTGGCCAGGCACGCCCCAGGTGGGGGCACCTCCCGCTCGAGCGCAGCCGAGAGTGGGGGAGTACAGATCAGGGACATCACCTCCGGCACCTGCTGCATCGGAGTCTGGGGCCCGCTCGCCCGTGAGCTTGTCCAACCGCTGACCCGCGACGACTTCTCGCACGAGGGCTTCGGCTACTTCCGCGCGAAGGAGACGTACCTCGGGCACGTCCCCGTGACGGCGATGCGCCTGTCGTACGTCGGCGAACTGGGCTGGGAGCTCTACACCAGCGCCGACCTGGGGCTCCGTCTCTGGGACATCCTCTGGGAGGCCGGTCAGGAGCACGGCGTCATCGCGGCCGGGCGCTCGGCCTTCAACAGCCTGCGCCTGGAGAAGGGTTACCGCGCCTGGGGCGTCGACATGACCGACGAGCACACGCCGTACGAAGCGGGTGTGGGCTTCGCCGTCCGGCTCGACAAGGGAGAGTTCACCGGGAAGTCCGCGGTGGAATCGTTGAACGAACCTACGCGCAGACTCACCCCTCTTCTCCTCGACGACCCGGCGTCCGTCGTCCTCGGCAAGGAGCCCGTGTACGTCGACGGCGCCCCGGCGGGCTACGTCACCAGCGCGTCGTACGGCTACACGCTGGGCCGCTGCGTCGCGTACGCGTGGCTGCCGCCGCTTCTCACGGGAACGGGTGTGCACGTCGAGTACTTCGGCGAGAAGGTTCCCGCGACCGTCGCCGAAGAGCCGCTCTTCGATCCGAAGATGACCCGCATCCGCCGTTGAGCTCCGCTCGAAGGCCGTGGACAACGTGCGGATTGTGGGGGGCTGGTTCCGCAGTTCCCGCGCCCCTGACGAGGCGCGGAGCCCCCCGCCCCGCAGCACAGCGAGCTCAGGAGGTCCCTTGTGTCCCCCACCTATGACGTGATCGTGATCGGTCTCGGCGGTATGGGCAGCGCCGCCGCGCACCATCTGTCCGCGCGCGGTGCCCGCGTGCTCGGGCTGGAGAAGTTCGGCCCGGTGCACAACCGCGGTTCCAGCCACGGCGGTTCGCGGATCACCCGTCAGTCCTACTTCGAGGATCCGGCGTACGTGCCGCTGCTGCTGCGCGCGTACGAGCTGTATGAGGACGTGGAGCGGGCCACCGGCCGGACCATCGCGACGCTCTGCGGCGGCGTGATGATCGGTGCTCCCGACTCGCTGACGTTCGCCGGGTCGCTGCGTTCCGCCACCCAGTGGGACCTGCCCCACGAGATCCTGGACGCGGCCGAGATCCGCCGCCGCTTCCCGACCCTGAACCCGAACGACGACGAGGTCGCGATCTACGAGAAGAAGGCCGGCCTCGTCCGCCCCGAGAACATGGTCGCGGCCCATCTCCAGCTCGCCACCCAGCAGGGCGCCGAGCTGCACTTCGACGAGCCGATGACGCGCTGGGAGCCGTACAAGGACGGCGTACGCGTCCACACGGCCGAGAACACCTACACGGCAGGCCAGTTGGTGATCTGTCCGGGGGCGTGGGCGCCGCAGCTGCTCACCGATGTCGGGGTGCCGTTCACCATCGAGCGGCAGGTCATGTTCTGGTTCCAGCCGAAGGGCGGGGTCCAGCCCTTCGTGCCCCGGAAACACCCGATCTACATCTGGGAGGACGCGGCCGGGGTCCAGGTCTACGGCTTCCCGTCCATCGACGGCCCGGAGCTGGGCGCCAAGGTCGCCTTCTTCCGCAAGGGCCAGATCTGCACTCCGGAGACCATCGACCGGACGGTCCACGAGAACGAGATCAAGGACATGGCGGACCACATGTCCCGCTGCATCCCGGACCTGCCCGGCACCTTCATCAAGGCCGCCACCTGCATGTACTCCAACACCCCCGACGAGCACTTCGTCATCGCCCGCCATCCCGCGCACCCGGAGTCCGTGACCGTGGCCTGCGGGTTCTCCGGGCACGGCTTCAAGTTCGTACCGGTCGTCGGCGAGATCCTCGCCGATCTCGCCCTGACGGGCACCACCGATCACCCGATCGGCCTCTTCGATCCACTCCGCCTCGCCGCCGCGCCCGCCTGAGGAGTACCACCCGTGACGACGACCCCCGTCTCCCCCGACCAGATCTCCCCCGCCCCGCTCTCCCCGAGCCTGGTGGCCACCCTGCCGGGCCACTACTACACCGACCCGGCGATCTTCCGTCAGGAGCAGGAGCACATCTTCGAGTCGATGTGGTTCTGCGCCGTCCGCGCCGCGGATCTGGTGAAGCCAGGGGCTTTCCGCACCGTCCAGATCGGCCGCGAGAACGTCCTCGTCACCCGCTCGCGCACCGGGGAGCTGCGTGCCTTCCTCAATGTCTGCCGGCACCGCGGTGCCCGGCTGTGCACCGAGGAGTCCGGCGAGGTGCGGCGCAACCTCCAGTGCCCGTACCACGCCTGGACCTACGACCTCGACGGCAAGCTCATCGCCGCGCCCAACCTGGTGCGGATGCCGGACGTCGACCGTACCGAGTACGGCCTGGTCAAGGTCGCGCTGCGGGAGTGGCTCGGCTACGCCTGGCTCTGCCTGGCGGACGAGCCCCCCTCCTTCGAGGAAACGGTCATGGGTGCCACGATCGAGCGCCTCGGCGACGTCGCGTCCATCGAGCGCTACCGCACCGAGAGCCTGGCCCTCGGCAAGCGCGTCACCTACGACGTGAAGGCCAACTGGAAACTGATCGTCGAGAACTTCATGGAGTGCTACCACTGCGCGACGATCCACCCCGAACTCACCGAGGTTCTCCCCGAGTTCGCCGACGGCTACGCCGCCCAGTACTTCGTCGGCCACGGCGCCGAGTTCGGCGAGGATGTCCGGGGCTTCACGGTCGACGGGACCGAGGGCTTCGGGCGGCTCGACGGCATCGCCGACGACCAGGACCGCCGTTACTACGCGATCACGGTTCGGCCGCAGGTTTTCATCAACCTGGTGCCCGACCACGTGATCATGCACAGGATGTACCCGATGGCGGAGGACCGCACGGTCGTCGAGTGCGACTGGCTGTACGCGCCCGAGATCGTCGAGTCCGGGGCAGATGTCTCGAAATCCGTCGAACTGTTTCATCGTGTTAACGTTCAGGACTTCGACGCTTGCGAGCGTACTCAGCCTGCCATGGACTCGCGGGCCTATCGCTCCGGTGGCGTGCTGGTGCCCAGTGAGCACCACATCAGCGAGTTCCACCACTGGCTGACGCAGCGGCTCGACGCCGGGAACGGCACGAACGGCACACAGAACGCGGAGAACACGAAGACCACGGAAAACCCCGTGCTCATGTGAGCTACGCCACATCGGGCCCTGATCGTGAATGACTTCAGAAGTCGAGGGCAGGCGCTCCACCCCCATGTCACGAGCCGTCCGGCCGCGGCATGGGGCCGGGGCCTCTCCCGGCAAGCACGACAAGGAGCAGCAACCGAATGTCCCAGCAGGAGAGACCCGACTACGACTATGTGGTCGTCGGTGGAGGTACCGCGGGCTCGGTCATCGCCTCCCGCCTCACCGAGGACCCGACGGTCCGTGTCGCCGTCATCGAAGGCGGTCCGACCGACGTGGACCGGCCGGAGGTGCTGACGCTGCGCCGCTGGCTCGGCCTGCTCGGCGGTGACCTCGACTACGACTATCCGACGACGCCTCAGCCGCGTGGCAACTCTCACATTCGGCACAGCCGCGCCCGGGTGCTGGGCGGATGCTCGTCCCACAACACGCTGATCAGCTTCAAGCCCCTGCCGTCCGACTGGGACGAGTGGGCGGACGCGGGCGCCGAGGGCTGGGACGCGGCGTCCATGGACCCGTACTACGACCGGCTGCTCAACAACATCGTCCCGGTCGACGAGAAGGACCGCAACGCGATCGCCCGCGACTTCGTCGAGGCCGCCCGCGAGGCCGCGGACGTGCCGCGCGTCGAGGGCTTCAACAAGGCGCCCTTCCACGAGGGCGTCGGCTTCTTCGACCTCGCGTACCATCCGGAGAACAACAAGCGGTCCTCCGCCTCGGTCGCGTATCTCCACCCCTTCCTGGATCGCCCCAACCTCCAACTGATGCTGGAGACCTGGGCGTTCCGTCTCGAGACGGACGGCGGCCGGGCCACGGGAGTGCGCGTGCGCACCAAGGACGGTACGGAGACGACGGTCACCGCCGCCCGCGAAGTCATCGTCTGCGCGGGAGCGGTGGACACGCCGCGGCTGCTGATGCTCTCCGGCATCGGCCCCAAGCAGGACCTGGAGTCGCTCGGCATCCCCGTCGTCCAGGATCTGCCCGGAGTCGGCGAGAACCTGCTCGACCATCCGGAGTCGGTGATCGTGTGGGAGACCCACGGCCCCATACCGGACAACTCCGCGATGGACTCCGACGCGGGTCTGTTCGTGCGCCGGGACCCGGCCGCCAAGGGCCCGGACCTGATGTTCCACTTCTACCAAATACCCTTCACCGACAACCCCGAGCGCCTCGGCTACGAGAAGCCGCGATACGGGGTGTCGATGACGCCCAACATCCCCAAGCCGAAGAGTCGCGGCCGCCTCTACCTCACCAGTGCCGACCCGGCCGTCAAACCCGCCCTCGACTTCCGGTACTTCACCGACGAGGACGACTACGACGGCCGCACCCTGGTGGACGGCATCCGCATCGCCCGCGAGATCGCGGGGACCGAACCGCTGGCCTCCTGGCTGAAGCGCGAGGTGTGCCCCGGTCCGGAGCTGACCGGCGACGAGGAACTCGGCGAGTACGCCCGCAAGGTGGCGCACACCGTCTACCACCCCGCCGGAACCTGCCGCATCGGCGCCCCCGACGACCCGCTCGCCGTGGTCGGCCCCGATCTGACCGTGCGCGGGGTCAGCGGTCTGCGGATCGCCGACGCCTCCGTCTTCCCGACCATCCCCGCCGTCAACCCGATGATCGGGGTCCTCATGGTCGGCGAGAAGTGCGCCGATCTGCTCAGCCGGACCATCACCCCCGGAGACGATGCCTGATGTCCACATCCATGACGAAAGAGGAGACGGTGCGTGACAGCACCGTCTCCGTATTCTCCGTCCGCAATCTCTGGAAGGTCTTCGGGCCCAAGGCCGAGCGCGTCCCCGGGAGTGAACTGGCGGACCTGCCCCCCGACGAGCTGCGCCGCCGAACCGGCTGCACGGTCGCCGTGCGCGATGTGTCGTTCGACGTTCGGCAGGGTGAGGTCTTCGTTGTCATGGGCCTGTCCGGCTCGGGCAAGTCCACCCTGGTGCGCTGTCTGACCCGGCTCATCGAGCCCACCTCCGGCGCCCTGGAGATCGACGGCGAGGACGTCATCGCCATGGACCGCAACCGGCTCCGCGAGCTGCGCAGGCACCGGGCGGCGATGGTCTTCCAGAACTTCGGACTGCTGCCGCACCGCTCGGTCCTCGACAACATCGCCTACGGCCTCGAGATCCAGGGCGTGGGCAAGCTCGAACGCCGCACCCAGGCCATGAAGATGATCACCAAGGTCGGCCTCGACGGCATGGAACACCGCCGCCCCACCCAGCTGTCCGGCGGCCAGCAGCAGCGTGTCGGCCTGGCCCGCGCCCTGGCCGTCGACCCCGAAGTCCTGCTGTTCGACGAGCCGTTCAGCGCGCTCGACCCGCTGATCCGGCGCGACATGCAGGAGGAGGTCATCCGGCTCCACCGCGAGGAGGGCCGCACGATGATCTTCATCACCCACGACCTGAACGAGGCCCTGCGGCTCGGCGACCGGATCGCGCTGATGCGCGACGGAGAGATCGTGCAGTGCGGCACCCCGGAGGAGATCGTCGCCTCCCCGGCCGACGACTACGTACGGGACTTCGTCCGCGACGTACCCCGTGAGCAGGTCATCACCGCCCGCTCGGCCATGCGCCCGGCGCGCGACGGCGAGGCGGAGCTCGGCCCCGAGGTCACCCCCGTGTGCACGGTCGCCACCGCGATCGAGGCCGTCGCCCGTGAGGGTGTGCCGGCGCGGGTCATGGACGACGGCAAGCTGCTCGGTGTCGTCGACCACGCGGCGCTGCTCGCCGTTGTCGCGGGGATCGACAGCACGTCGCCGAAGGCGGGTGCGGCCGCATGATCGCTCATTGCTGTACGAGGCATACCGGCGCCCAGGGCGCACAGACACCCGGCAAACCGGCGGTGAGCAGCCGATGAGCACCATGCTCCCCGCCAAGACGGACAACGCGAAACATCCGGAGAAGGTCGACTCCCCACCGGGCGGCCCCGAAGTCGTCGGCACCTGGGCCGTACTGAGGGCCCGGCTGGCCGCGATGCGCCCCGCGAGCCGTCGGCTGACCGGCCTCGCCGCCCTCGCGGTAGTGCTCGTGCCCCTCGCCGCCGTCCTGTGGGGCAGTGACAGCTGGCCGGGCGCGCTGGGCGTGGACGTCTCGGGACCGCTGGACGACTTCAGCCAGTGGATCGTCGACAACCGCGACACCAGCCCGATCTTCCTGTACTTCCTGCTGCACATCAGCAACACCTCGGTGGACGCCGTCGACGGCGTCTACCAGCTGCTGGACTTCCTGGGCTGGCCCGGCGTCACCGCAGCCGCCGTACTGCTCGCCTGGCGGGCCGGCGGAGCGGGCCGGACAGGGCTCAAGGTCGGCGCGATAGCGCTCGGAGCCTTCGCCGGCTGCGGTCTGCTCGGCATGTGGGAACCGGCCATGACGACGCTGGCCCTCATGATCGTCGCGGTCGCGATCTCGGCGCTGGTCGGTGTCCTGCTCGGCCTCGCGTCCGGTCTCTCGGACCGGGTCGACCGGGCCCTGCGCCCCATCCTGGACACCATGCAGGTACTCCCGGCCTTCGCGTACCTCCTCCCCTTCGTGCTGGTCTTCGGCACCGGCTCACCCGCCGCCCTGCTCTCCACCGTGATCTACGCGGCGCCCCCCATGGCCCGCCTCACCTCTCTCGGCCTGCGCGGCGCCGACCCGTCCGTGCTCGAGGCATCGGCCTCGCTCGGCGCGAGCGGCTGGCAGCGGCTGCGCACGGCCAGGCTGCCACTGGCCCGCAAGGAACTGCTCCTCGGCCTCAATCAGACGATCATGATGGCCCTGTCCATGGTGGTCATCGCGTCCGTGATCGGCGCCGGCGGTCTCGGCGACGAGGTCTACTCCGCGCTGTCCACCGTCGACGTCGGAGCGGCGCTCGCCGCGGGTATCCCGATCGTGCTGATCGCCGTATGGCTGGACCGCACGACGGAGGCCGCGGGCGAGCAGCTCGGCGCACCCCCGGTCACCGACGGCCGTAGCCTGCTGCACGGCGGCCCGGCCTGGGCGCTGGCCGCCGTGGGCACCGTGGTGGCGGTCGTGGCGGGCAAGGTCGCCGGGGCCGCGGAATGGCCGGACGCCTGGACGTACGACATATCCAGCTCCGTCAACTCCTTCCAGGACTGGATGGTCGACCACCTCCACGCGGACGTCCCCGTCCTCGGCGGTACCGAGGTCTGGGCGTCCAACTTCACGTCCTGGGTGCTGAACCCGCTCCGCGACGTCCTGCAGGGCGCCCCGTGGTGGTCGCTGCTCCTGCTGGTCGCGGGCCTGGCCCTGCTGGCCGGCACCTGGCGCACCGCGCTCGGCGCGGCCGCGGCGCTGGCGGCCACCGGCGTCCTCGGCGTCTGGTCGAACACCCTGGACACGCTGTCGCAGGTGCTGGCCGCCCTGCTGCTCACGCTCCTGCTGGGAGTCGCCACCGGCATCCTCGCCGCCCGTGTCTCCTGGGTGGAGCGCGTGCTGCGGCCGGTCCTTGACGTCCTCCAGACCCTGCCGCAGTTCGTCTACCTCATCCCGGTCGTCGCGCTGTTCGGCGTGGGACGTGCCGCCGCGATCACCGCGGCCGTCGCGTACGCCCTGCCCGCCGTGGTGCGCATCACCACCCAGGGTCTGAAGAAGACCGACCCGGCCGCGCTGGAGGCCGCCCGCTCGCTGGGCGCCACCGGTATGCAGCAGCTGCGCCAGGTCCAGCTGCCGCTGGCCAGGCCCGCGTTGCTGCTCGCCGTCAACCAGGGTGTGGTGCTGGTACTGGCCGTCGTCATCGTCGGCGGCCTTGTCGGCGGCGGAGCGCTCGGCTACGACGTCGTGTACGGCCTGTCCCGCGGCGACCTCGGGGTCGGCCTGGTGGCGGGCGCGGCGATCGTCTGTCTCGGTCTGGTCCTGGACCGGGTGACCCAGCCCGCCCCGGCGCGGAGGAAGGACAACTAGCAGGCCGGTCAGTTCGGTCAACTTCCCTGCCCTACAAGCAACTTCATTGCAAGCAAGCATGCTTAAGCAAGTTAAGGAAGAACTCATCGTGCAGACCAGACAACGCCTCATACTCCGCACCGCCCTCGCCCTCACCGCCGGTCTCGGGCTGACCGCCGTCGCCGGCTGCGGCGCGGCCGACACCGGCAAGTCCAGCTCCTCGGGCAGCAACGACACCATCACCCTCACCAAGCCTTCGTGGGTGGGCGCGGAGGCCAACACGGCCGTCGCCCAGTACGTGCTGGAGACCGAGCTCGACTACAAGGTCAACACCAAGCAGATGGGCGAGGTCATCGCCTGGGACGCGCTCAGCAAGGGCACGATCGACGCCGTCCTGGAGGACTGGGGCCACCCCGAGCAGGAGAAGCAGTACGTCACGGACAAGAAGACCGTCGTGGCGGCGGGCGATCTCGGCGTCACCGGTCACATCGGCTGGTTCGTCCCCAAGTACTGGGCCGACGAGAACCCCGAGGTCACCGACTACAAGAACCTCTCCAAGTACGCGGACGACCTCAAGACCTCGGAGAGCGGTGGCAAGGGCCAGCTGCTCGAAGGTTCCCCGGACTACGTCACATTCGACGACGCCATCATCAAGAACCTGAACCTGGATCTGAAGACGGTCTACGCGGGCTCCGAGGCCGCGCAGATCACCCAGATCCAGCAGAACGCCAAGAGCAAGAAGCCCTTCCTCACCTACTGGTGGACCCCGCAGTGGCTCAACGCCGAGGTGGAGATGGTCGAGGTGAAGCTGCCGGAGTACAAGGAGGGCTGCGACGCCGACCCGAAGAAGGTCGCCTGCGCATACCCCAACACCCCGCTGCAGAAGTTCCTCAACGCCGACTTCGCCAAGGACGGCGGAAAGGGCGCCGAGTTCCTCAAGAACTTCAAGTGGAGCGCGGAGCAGCAGAACGAGGTCGCGAAGATGATCGCCCAGGAAAAGATGTCCCCGGAGGCGGCGGCGAAGAAGTGGGTCGACGCCAACCCCGACGTCGTGAAGGCCTGGCTGCCGGCGTAAGGCCGTAGGCCGTAGGTCCTGTCCCGCGCGGATCAGGCCCTGACGGCACAACAGCACACCGCGCGCCCCGCCCCACCACCGAGGGGCGGGGCGCGGCCGGGGTGAACCCCAACCCGGGGGCCGGGGTGAACATCAACCCCAGGCAGCACAGCTCCCGATCAGACCCTTCCAGGAGGAAGCACGATGCCCGAGCTCTTCATCGGCGGAACCTGGAGGTCCGCTCTCGACGAACGGACCCGCGAGATCCGCTGCCCCGCCGACGGCACCCTGGTCGCGGTCGTCGACGAGGCCGGCGGCAAGGACACCGTGGAGGCGATCGCCGCCGCCCGGCGGGCCTTCGACGAGGGTCCCTGGCCGACCGTTCCCGCCGCGGAACGCGGCGCCCTGCTGCTGCGCGTGGCGGATCTGCTCCAGCGGGACAAGGAGGCGATGGCCCGCGCCGAGTCCCTGGACACCGGAAAGCGGCTGGTGGAGAGCGCGTACGACATCGACGACGTCACCGCCTGCTTCCGCTACTACGGGCGCCTCGCCGCCGCCGACGCGGGACGGGTCATCGACACCGGCAATCCGGAGGCCGACAGCCGGGTCGTCTACGAACCGGTCGGCGTCTGTGCCCTGATCACCCCCTGGAACTACCCCCTGCTCCAGACCGCCTGGAAGGTCGCCCCGGCCCTCGCCGCGGGCAACACCTTCGTCCTCAAGCCGAGCGAGCTCACCCCGCACACCGCGATCCACCTCGTCCGCCTCCTGGAGGAGGCCGGACTTCCGGCCGGCGTCGCGAACCTGGTCCTGGGCGCCGGTCCCGAGGCGGGCGCGCCGCTCGCCGACCACCCGGACGTGGACATGGTCTCCTTCACCGGCGGCATCCACACCGGCCGCCGGCTGATGGCCACGGCCGCCGGCACCGTGAAGAAGGTCGCGCTGGAGCTGGGCGGCAAGAACCCGAACATCGTCTTCGCCGACGCCGACTTCGAGACCGCCGTCGACATGGCGCTCACCGCCGTCTTCCTCCACTCGGGGCAGGTCTGCTCGGCGGGCGCCCGGCTGCTGGTCGAGGACTCGTTGCACGACCGGTTCGTGGACGAGGTCGTCCGCAGGGCCCAGCTGATCCGGCTCGGGGGGCCCTTCGACGAGAACGCCCAGACCGGCGCGCTGATCTCCGCCCAGCATCTCGCCAAGGTCGAGGCGTATGTCGCGGCGGGACTCGCGGAGGGAGCGGTGCTGCGCTGCGGCGGCGCCGGCCCCAGCGGCGACCCGGCCCTGGAGAACGGCTTCTTCTACCTCCCGACGGTCCTCGACGAGTGCCGCGCCGACATGTCCGTCATCCAGGAGGAGTCCTTCGGTCCGGTGCTCACGGTGGAGCGGTTCACCGACGAGGCCGACGCGATCCGCCTGGCGAACGACACCATCTACGGTCTCGCCGGAGCCGTCTGGACCACCGACCAGGCACGCGCCCAGCGAGTCGTCTCCAAGCTGCGCATCGGCACCATCTGGATCAACGACTACCACCCGTACGTTCCGCAGGCGGAGTGGGGCGGCTTCAAGCAGTCCGGCTTCGGCCGCGAACTCGGCCCTACGGGCCTGGCGGAGTACCAGGAACCGAAGCACATCTGGCGCAACACGAACCCGGTGCCACAGGGCTGGTTCTCGTAACCCCTGGGGCCCTGCCTTTGTAGGTACGTCCCTTGGAGGTACCTCCCTTGGGGCTACGTCCCTTGGGGCGCGGGCCGCTTGAACATCCGCGTCGCCGTGATCTCGCTGTGCACCGTCTCCCCCTCCCCGGCCGGGGCCTGCTGCGGCAGTCCCGGCCGGAGGTGTTCCTCCACGCTGATGTACTTCAGCCCGGCACGGAGGTCCGCGTCGTTGCGGAGGCGGATGACCAGCGGGAACTCGGCGAGCGCCGTCGTGTCGAACAGGCCGGTGGTGTAGAGGAGCTGGACGCCGAGCGCGTCCGAGACGGCCCGTTGCAGCTCCAGCAGATACGTGGCGTTGGCCCGCCCGATCGGGTTGTCCAGGAACAGCGTGCCCGCGTGGCGGTGCTTGTCGCGGCCCCGGTCGTTGGAGCGCAGGGCCGCCATCGTGCAGTACAGGGCGATGGCGGCGGTGAGCAGCTGGCCGCCGGAGAACACGTCGCCCATCTGCCCGACGGGAACGCGCTCGGCGCGGAGCACGGCGTCGGGCTTGAGGATCTCGACGGCGACGCCCTTGGGCTGAAGTGCCGCGCTGACTCCTCTGAGGAGCAGGGACATGCCGTCGCGGCGCATGTCCGAGTTCTTCTTGACGGCGGCGCGGGTCGCCTCGTCGACGACCTCGCCGAGCCGCTCGGCGAGCGTGGCCTGGTCGGGCTCCTCGAAGCGGATACGGAGGAACTCCTGCCCCGACCACTCCCCGAGCCCCTCCGGGAGGCGGGACAGCCGCTGGGCCGACCTGAGCGTAGCGAGCGCGGACTCCACGAGCCCGCGCAGCCGGT
This sequence comes from Streptomyces sp. 2A115, assembly GCF_052245575.1. Taxonomy (NCBI): domain Bacteria; kingdom Bacillati; phylum Actinomycetota; class Actinomycetes; order Kitasatosporales; family Streptomycetaceae; genus Streptomyces; species Streptomyces sp. 2A115. The sequence goes on from NZ_JBQQCG010000081.1 coordinate 53,558, forward strand.
CCACGATCGAGTCCCGGTTGCGCTCCAACTGCGCCAACTCGTCCGTGAGCACCCGGAGTCGGGGTGCGAAGGCGTCCGCCCACTTCTGCGCGTGCTCGGGCAGCGCGGACCCGGGCAGCTCGCGGATCTGCTGGCGCGCGGGGGTGCGTACCTGCTCGTAGCGCGTCGAGTTGGCATGCCGTACGAGGATGTCGCTCGCCTCGCGCACGGCCGCCTCGGCGGCGGAGAGGTCAGCGGCACAGCCGCGCAGGGAGCGACGGGCCTCGGCGGCGGACTGCCGGGCCTCTTCCAGGGTGCCGGGGTAGGGCTCGGACTCCTCCGGCTCCTCGTCGGAGTGCTCCCTGAGGAGGTCCCGGAGCAGGGCAGCCGTCTCGTCGAAGCCGCCGGCCGCGTCCTCGGCGGCACGGTGGGCGTCGAGCAGCTCGGCGTGGGCCTCGCGCGCCTGGCTCAACGCGTCGGTGCGTGAGGCGAGTTCGCCGGTCGCGGTGCGCAGCAGGCTCTGGGCGTGCTCGGAGTCGCGCGGTACCAGATCCTCCGGCAGCTCGGTGTGCGCCTCCTCGCCGTCCTCGGGCGCGTGCCGCTCGGCCTCGCCGCGCAGCCGTCCGAGCTGCTCGCTCGCGGTCGACGCGCGGGTTTCGAGGAGCTGGACCAGCTCCTCGGCGCGGGCGGCGGCGGCCTGCCGGGACGGGCCGTCGGAGCCGTCGGTGGACTCCAGCAACTGGGCGGCGCGCGTGCGCACCTTGTTGCTCAGCCGGTCCAGCTCCGCGAGCGCCCCGCTCTCGTCGCTCTCCGCTCGGGCCTGCTCGGCCCGCAGGTCGGCGCCGACACCGACCTTCTCGTAGAGCTGGGAGGCGGCGCGGTAGGCCTCGCGGAGGGCGGGCAGCGACGACTTCGTCGCCGCCGGATCGGCCTCTGGTACGTCGTCGGGTGCGCCGGCGATCTCCGCACGCTCGGCGCGCAGCGCGCGTGCCGTGCGGCGGGCGTCGTCGGCGGCACGCTGGGCGCCGCGCCGGTCCTCGTCGGCGGCGCGGGCGCGCTCCAGACAGGACTGGGCGCGGGCCTCCGACTCGGCCGCCTCATCGGCGAGTTCACGCAGCTTGACCTGCCAGCCGGCGCGCTCGCGCAACCGGAAGGCGAGTCCGGCGAGCGCGTCGGCGGCACGCCGGGCCCGCTGCGCGGCCTCCTGCCGCTCGTCCCGTACGAGAGCCGCCTCGGCCGCGGACTCGTCGGCCTCGGCCCGGACGGTGCGCGCCTCAGCGAGTTCCGCCTCGGCCTCCTCGGCGAACACGCGCGCGTCGTGGGCCGCCGTGGCCAGCTCGGCGAGCCGCCCCGCCGGGCATCCGGTCCGCCAGGAGGCGAGCCGCGCGGCCAGCTCCCGGTCCTTGGCGAGCCGGGCCGCCAGCTCCCGGATCTCCTCGTCCCGTTCGGTCGCACGTGTACGCAGCGCCTGCCGCTCCTCGTCGGCGGCGTGCTCGTCGTGCATGGCCGGGT
>NZ_JBQQCG010000082.1:0-54492 GCF_052245575.1 Streptomyces sp. 2A115
CGGGTTGTGGGGTGGAGCTGCTGCGTGAGCAGGCGGCTTGGCCGGAGCGGGGGCGGCCGCGGCGTGCGGGTGTCTCCTCGTTCGGGATCAGTGGCACCAACACCCACGTCATCCTCGAACAGGCACCCGCGGAGGCCAACGGTACGGACCCCACCGAGGCACCCGACCCCGCAACCCCCGTACCGCTCGTACTCAGTGCGAAGACCGAGTCCGCGCTGCGCGCCCAGGCGGCCGCACTGCATCACGTTCTCGCCGCTGACCCGCCGCACCGGCCGGCCGATCTCGCCCACACCCTGAGCCGTAGGTCCCGGTTCGATCACCGAGCCGTCGTCGACGCCGACTCCGACATCCTGACCGCGATCGCGGCCGTACGCGACGGCCTTCGTCACCCCGGCGCGATCGTCGGCAAGGCCGACCCCGACCAGCGGCTCGCGTTTCTCTTCTCAGGGCAGGGAGCCCAGCGCATCGGCATGGGCGCCGAGCTGCTGGAGAGCTCGCCGGTCTACGCCGGGGCGTTCGACGCCGTCGCCGCGCACCTTGATCCGCTCCTCGGCGTGGGACTGCGTGAACTCCTCTCCGGAGACCCCGAGTCGCTGCGGCAGACGCGGTACGCCCAGCCTGCCTTGTTCGCTGTGGAGGTGGCGCTGTACCGGCTGGTCGAGTCGCACGGAGTACGGCCGGACTTCCTGATCGGCCACTCCGTCGGTGAAGTCGCGGCCGCGCACGCGGCGGGCATCCTCGACCTGCCTGATGCCTGCGCTCTGGTCGCCGCGCGCGGCCGGCTGATGCAGTCCTCCCGCGAGGGCGGGGCCATGGCCGCGCTCGCGGCCACGGAGGACGAGGTGGCCTCACTCGTAGCCGGCTCGGACGGTGCCGTCGAACTCGCCGCTGTCAACGGCCCCGAGTCCGTAGTCCTTTCCGGAGACGCGGACGCCGTGGACCGGCTTGTGCGGCAGTGGAAGGAGGCGGGACGCAAGGCCTCCCGCCTCAAGGTCAGTCATGCCTTCCACTCCGCCCACATGGACACGGTCCTCGACCAGTTCCGCGCGACGATCGCTCCGCTGGCGTTCGCCGCGCCCCGCATACCGGTGATCTCCACTGTCACCGGAGCTCCGGCGGACGCGCTGGAACTGTGCACGCCGGAGTACTGGGTCCGCCAGATCCGGCGGCCCGTGCGGTTCGCGGACGCGGTGCGCGCCGCGACGGAACTCGGTGTGACCCGGTTCGTGGAACTGGGCCCGGACGGCACGCTGGCCGCCCTCGCTCAGGCGGGCGGCAAGGAGGACCTGGTCGCCGTGCCCGTGCTGCGGCAAGGGACACCGGAACAGACGTCCGTGCGCGCGGCGTTGAGCAGGCTGCACGTCGCCGGTGTGACCGTCGACCTCACGCCGAACCTCACGGCGGCGCGGCTGGTCGACCTGCCCGTGTATCCCTTCGACAACCGCCGCTACTGGCTCGACGTGCCCGACGAAATCGGTGCGGCGGACGCGTTCGGACTGGACGGCACTTCGCACCCCCTGCTCACCGGTGCGACACAACTCCCGGACGGAGGAAGGCTGTTCACTGGTGTTCTGTCCCGGCGGCGTCAGCCGTGGCTGGACGACCACCGCATCGACGGGAGGGTGCTCGTCCCGGCGGCCGTGCTCGCCGAACTCGCCCTGACGGCGGGCACCACCCTGGGCAGGGCCGCCCTGCGCGACTTCCTGGTGCTGTCCCCGCTGGAGCTCGACGGCGCTGCCGAGGTGCCTCTACAGGTCGGCGTCGGCACGGGCGGCGACCTCGTCGTACGGGCCAGGAACGCCGACGGGACCTGGACCGTCCACGCCACCGCCACTCTCACGGACGACGCGATCCCCGCCGCTCCGGTGCCGGGTGCCGACTCCGGCACCCGGATCGATCTCGGCGACCGCGCGGCGACCTACCGACTGCTCGCCGAAGACGGATACGCGTACGGACCGGCCTTCCAGGGGCTCACTGCCGCCCGGCGCACCGGCGACGTACTCCACGCCGAGGCCGAACTGGCGCCGGGCGTACGGACGCCGACGGGCCGGTTCGCTCTCCACCCCGCACTGCTGGACGCGGCGCTGCACGTCCTGCCGCTGCACTCCATCGGCGGGCCGAGGCTCGTCCCGTACGCCCTCGACGGAGTTCGGCTGTACACGCCCGGTGCGACTCGGGTGACGGCACGGCTGGAGCCCGTGGGGCCCAGCACGTACCGGCTCGACCTCGCGGCGCCGGACGGCCGGCCGGTGCTGACCGTGGAGCGCCTCATGCTGCGGCCCTTGCCGGCAGCGGCCGACATTCGCCGTCTCGTCTGGGAGGAGACGCAGGCACCCCGGGCCACCGCCCCCGAGCGAATCGAGATCATCGCGCCGGCCGAGACGGGCGACGACCCGTTCTCCGGAGCCGAGGCCGCCAGGTCCGCGATCGTGGAGCGGCTCGCGGAAGGCTCCGCCGACCCACTGGTGTTCGTCACCCGGGGGATGGCTCTCACGGACGACGAGCCGGCGAGTGCGGGCACGGCCGCGCTCTGGGGCCTGGTGCGCGCCGCGCAGGCCGAACACCCGGGCCGGTTCGCGCTGGTGGACACCGACGGGACGCACGACGAGGCCCTGCTCGCCGAGATCGGTGCCCAGTGGCCGCAGGCGGCGGTGCGCGGGGGATCCGTACGCCTGCCCCGCCTGGTGCCCGTGGCCGAGTACACCGCCGCGGCAGAGCACACCCCTGTGCCCGATGGCGGGCCGGCACCCGGCGAGCGAGTGCCGGCGCCCGGCAGCGGGCGCCCCTGGACGCGCAGCGCCGGCGGCACGGTACTCGTCACCGGCGGGACCGGAGCGATCGGCCGGGAGACAGCCCGCCACCTTGTCACCCACCACGGAGTACGGAATCTCCTCCTCGTCGGCCGACGAGGCCCCGAGCACCCCGCCGCGGCCGACGTCGTGGCCGAACTCACCGCGCTCGGTGCCCGAGTCGACGTCCAGGCCTGCGACACCGCCGACCGGACAGCCCTCGCCCGTCTGCTCGACGGCCTGGACACCCCGCTCTCGGCCGTCGTGCACGCCGCCGGCATCGCCGAGGACGCCGTGGTCGAACGGCTCACCCCTGATGCGCTGCTGCGGGTGATCGCCGCCAAGGCGCTCTCCGCCCGTCACCTCGACGAGCTGACCCGGGACACGGCTCTCGACGCGTTCATCCTCTTCGGCTCGGTCGCCGGAGTCCTCGGCACCGCAGGTCAGGCGAACTACAGCGCCGCCAACGCCGCGCTCGACGCTCTCGCGCACGAGCGCCGCCGGGCCGGACACACGGCGCTCACGATCCACTGGGGCCTGTGGGACACCGGAGGCGGACTCGCAGGCGGTCTGAGCGAACGGGACGTCGACCGACTGGCCCGGGCGGGGATCAAGCCCATGCCGCCCACCGACGCACTCGCCCTCCTCGACCGTGCCCTGCGTCTGGACCTGGCCGTGGTCACCGCGGCCGAACTGACCCCCCGGGCGACGGCGCCACGACTCCAGCCCGCAGCACGGCCGGACTCCCCGGCGCGCGGTCCCGGCGCCACCCAGGCCGCGCGCCGGGACGTCGCCCGCCTCGTGCTCACCGCCGTCGCCGACGTCCTCGGGCACTCGCCGGACACGGCCCTCGACCCCGAGCGTCCCTTCACCGACCTCGGCTTCGACTCGCTCACGGCCGTCGAGCTGCGCAACCGGCTCAACGCCGACCTCGGCGTCCGCCTGCCCGGCACCGTCGTCTTCGATCACCCGAACCCGGCCGCGCTCGTCCGCCACGTCACCGAACTGACCACCACGGCCGGGCCCGTACCGGACACTTCCCCGCCCGCTGCGGCCCTCGGCCCGGTCCGGGACGACGACACGATCGCGATCGTCGGCATGGCCTGCCGCTTCCCCGGCGGCGTACGCACCCCCGCGGAGCTGTGGGAACTGCTCGCCTCCGGCACCGACGCCATCACCGGGTTCCCCACCGACCGGGGCTGGGACCAGGACCTCTTCGACCCCGACCCGGAGCACCCCGGAACCTCGTCCACCCGGCACGGAGGCTTCCTCCACGACGCCGCCGAGTTCGACCCCGGCTTCTTCGGGATCAGCCCGCGCGAGGCGCTCGCGATCGACCCGCAGCAGCGGCTGCTGCTCCAGACGGCCTGGGAGGCGGTCGAGGACACGGGCATCGACCCGACGGCCCTGCGCGGCACGGACAGCGGCGTCTTCGTCGGCGTCATGTACGCGGACTACGGGGCCAGGGTCCACCAGCACCGAGGCGCCGCGGGCGACCTGGAAGGGTACCTGGTCAGCGGCAGCGCCGGCAGCGTCGCCTCGGGGCGCGTCGCGTACACCCTGGGCCTGGAGGGGCCCGCCGTGACCGTCGACACGGCCTGCTCCTCCTCGCTGGTCGCCGTGCATCAGGCCGCCCAGGCACTACGGCTCGGCGAATGCTCGCTCGCCCTGGCCGGCGGCGCCACCGTCATGGCGAGCCCCGCCACGTTCGTCGAGTTCAGCCGCCAGCGCGGACTCGCTCCCGACGGCCGGTGCAAACCGTTCTCGGCGCAGGCGGACGGCACCGCCTGGGCCGAAGGTGCGGGGCTCCTCGTCCTGGAGCGGCTGTCGGACGCCAGGCGCGCCGGGCACCGCGTGCTCGCCGTACTGCGCGGCTCCGCCGTCAATCAGGACGGCGCCAGCAACGGCCTCACCGCGCCGAACGGCCCCGCCCAGGAACGCGTCATCCGCAGCGCCCTCGCCGCCGCCGGACTGCGCGCACGTGACGTCGATGTCCTGGAGGCGCACGGGACCGGCACCCGGCTCGGCGATCCCATCGAGGCGGGAGCGGTACTGCACACGTACGGCAGCGACCGCGGCGAGCAGGGACCTCTGCTGATGGGGTCGGTGAAGTCCAACCTGGGTCACACCCAGGCCGCCGCAGGAGTCGCCGGGATCATCAAAATGGTGCTCGCCCTGCGGCACGGGCAGGTGCCGGGCACCGTCCACCTGGACCGGCTCTCCGAGCACGTGGACTGGGCGGAGGGGGCTGTGGAAGTCCCCGCGGACACCACGCCGTGGCCCGAGAAGCCAGCGAAGGCGGGGCCCCGACGGGCGGCGGTCTCATCCTTCGGTATCGGTGGCACCAATGCCCACGTCATCCTCGAACAGGGCGAGGAACCGGCCTCCGTGCCGTCCGGCGACCCCGAACAGGAAGAGCGCGTCGTCCCGTGGGTGCTCAGCGCCCGCACCGAAGAAGGCCTGCGGGAACAGGCCGCACGGCTCAAGCGGTACGTTCGCGGCGAGCCGGGACAGCGGCCGGCCGATGTGGCGCTGTCCCTCGCGACCACCCGGACCGCCTTCGACCGGCGGGCCGTGGTCCTCGGCCGCGACCTGACCGAACTCCTCGCCGGCCTCGACCACGTGATCGGCGGCACGAAGCCGGACGACTCGGCCTTCCCCGTCGTGGTCACCGGCTCCGTGGTGCGGGGCGAGACCGCACTCCTTTTCACCGGGCAGGGGAGCCAGCGCACCGGCATGGGCGCCGAGCTGTACCGGACGTTCCCGGAGTACGCCCGCGCCTTCGACGAGGTGTCCGCCGCCCTGCGCGCTGCGGGCGGCCCGGATGTCGCCGCCGTGATCGCCGGCGACCTGCCCGGAGAACTCGACCTGACGCAGAACACGCAGCCCGCTCTCTTCGCCGTGGAAGTCGCCCTCCACCGGCTGCTGGCCTCCTGGGGGCTGAACGCACCCCTGCTCGCCGGACACTCCGTGGGCGAGATCGCGGCCGCGTGCGCCGGCGGAGCGCTGAGTCTCACGGACGCGGCCGGCCTCGTTGTCACGCGCGGCCGGCTCATGGGCCGGCTGCCCGGGGGCGGGCTCATGGCGGCGGTCCAGGCGGACCGCGCCACCGTCGAGACGATCATGGAGGAGACCGGCCTCCGCGCGGACATCGCGGCCGTCAACGCGCCCGGCTCGGTCGTGCTCTCCGGAGACGCGGAGAGGGTGGGAGCCCTCGCCGACCTGCTCGCCGAACGCGGCCACCGCACCAAGCGGCTCACCGTCAGTCACGCGTTCCACTCCGCCCACATGGACCCGATGCTCGACGCGTTCCGCTCGGCTCTCGGCGAGCTGACGGCCACCGATCCGAGCGGCACCGTCGTCTCCACGCTCACCGGGCACGAGGCCGGTGCCGAGACACTCGGTGACCCGGCCCACTGGACGGACCAGGTGCGCGGCACCGTGCGGTTCGCCGAGTGCGTCGACCGGCTGCGCCGGCTCGGCGCTGCCCGTTTTCTCGAAGTCGGCCCGGACGCCGCCCTCACCGCGATGGTCCAGCAGTGCGACCTCGGCGACGACGGGGTGGCCGTGCCCTCCCTCGACCGGAAGCGGGACGACCTGCTCGCTCTCTGGTCGTTCGTCGCGGCCGCCCATGTCGCCGGCGTGAGCTGGGAGTGGCGGGCCCTGCTCGGGCCCGACGCGGTGACCGTACCGCTGCCCACGTACCCGTTCGCCAGGGAACGCCTTTGGCTGCTCCCCCCGGCCGGTGCCGACGGCAGCGCCACGAGCATCGGCGCCGACGACCCCGGCCATCCGCTGCTGTCGGCCGCGGTGGCCGACCCCGACGGCGAGCGGACCGTGTACACCGGTGTGCTGTCGCACCGCCGGCACCCCTGGCTGGCGGATCACGCGCTGCGTGGCACGTCCCTGCTTCCGGCGGCCGCGTTCGTCGACCTGCTGACCTGGCTGGCGGGCCGGCACGGGGCGTGGACGGTGACCGAACTGACCCTGCACGCCCCGTTGTTCGTCGACCAGGACGCGGAGGTCCAACTCCGGGTCACCGTGGACGGGGACACGGTCCGCGTTCATGCCAGGACCGTCGGCGACGAGCCCTGGACGTTGCACGCGCAAGCCTCCCTCGGGACTGAGTCCGGCCTGCCGCCCGCGTGGACGGGCGACCGGCCGCAGGAGGCACGTCCCGTCGAACTCGGCGGCATCTACGGCGAGTTCGTGGACCACGGTTACGAATACGGTCCTGCCTTCCAGGGGTTGCGTGCCCTCTGGGCGACCGAAGACACCCTGTACGCGGAGGTGGACACCGGGGAGACGCTCATCCCCGGCCTGCTCGACGCCGCCCTGCACGCCTGGATCGCCGGCTCGCTGCGGCGCGCAGGCGGAGCACCGACGACCGGGACCGGGATCGACGTGCCCCACAGCTGGCGGGGTACACGGCTGCACGCCACCGCGTCCGGGCCGCTGCGCGTACGGATCCGGCGGACCGGAGAGGCCGCGTTCGCGCTGGACGTGTCCGACGACCGGGCCCGGCCCGTCCTCACCGTCGACGAGGTTCGGCTCCGCCCGGTGCCCGAGGCGGTCCTGCGCGGTGCCCGCCGGGGCGGCGGCGGACGACTCCACCAGATGGTCTGGAACCCCGTGCCGCTCGACCGCGGGATCCCCGTGGGCCACACCGTTGCGGTGGTACGCGGCGGAGCCACCGACGGCCTGCCCTTCCCCGAGGTCGCCCTGCCCGACGGCACGGAGGACACCGTGGTGGCGGCCGTCGCCCACGACGACGTACGGCACAACATCCACGCCGTACGGGAGTTGCTCCTCACCCTGCCCGAGCACACCCACCTCGTCGTCCTGACCCGGGACGCCGTCGCGGTCGACGCCGGCGACCCGCTCACCGGGCTCGCCCAGGCGCCGCTCTGGGGGCTCGTACGGTCAGCACGGCGTGAGTACCCCGGACGTGTGAGCATCGTCGACACCGACGGTCACGAGGACTCCCTCGCTCTGCTGCCGCACGCCGTCGCCGACCGGACCGGCCAGCTCGCGCTCCGGCGCGGACAGGCCCACCGGCCCGGGCTCGCCGTCGTCACCCAACAGCCCGGGGACGCCCCGAAGTTCGGGCACGGCACCGTACTCGTCACCGGGGCGGGCGGTGCCCTGGGCTCGGCCCTCGCCCGGCATCTGGTCACCCGCCACGATGCCCGGCACCTGCTCCTGGTGAGCCGGCGCGGTGACGGTGATCCCGCGCTGCGCGCCCTGGCCGAGGAACTGAGCGCACGGGCCGACGTACGGACCGCCGCATGTGACCTCGCCGACGGTACGGCTGTCGACGCTCTCCTCGCCGGTATCGACTCCGCGCAGCCGCTCACCGCGGTGTTCCACGCGGCGGGAGCCCTTGACGACGCGGTCCTGGCCAATCTGACCGACGAGGGTCTCGACCGGGTCCTGCGTCCCAAGGCCGACGCGGCCGCGCATCTGCACCACGCCACCGCGGGACTGCCGCTCACGGCCTTTGTGCTCTTCTCCTCCATCGCCGGTGTCCTGGGCAACGCGGGCCAGGCGGGCTACGCCGCCGCCAATGCCCATCTCGACGCCCTCGCTCAGCTGCGCGCCGCGGCCGGACTGCCCGGCACCTCGCTCGCCTGGGGGCTGTGGGACACCGACGACGCCGCGGGGATGGCCGCCGCGCTGGACGGAGCCGCGCGAGCTCGGATAGAACGGCTCGGCATCCGCCCCCTGTCGGTGCCCGACGGGCTCGAACTCCTCGACGCCGCGCTCGTCCTCGGCCCCGAACAAGCCCTGCTCGTCCCCGCGCGCTTCGACACGGCGGCACTGGCCCGCCACCCCGAGGGCCCGCCCGAACTGCTCGCGGGCCTGGTGCCCCGTGCCTCGGCACCGGCCGTGCGGGCGCCAGCACCGCTCCCCGAACGCGTGACCGGCCTGGACCCCGACGCCGTACAAACCCTCGTGCGGACCGCCGTCACCTCCTGCGTCACCGAGGTGCTCGGCCTCGCCAGGACGGCCCAGGTACCGGAGGACCGGGGGCTGTTCGACCTGGGACTGGACTCGCTCACGGCGATCGAGCTGCGCAACCGGCTCGGCACGGAGCTCGGCGAGCGACTGCCGGCCACCGTCCTGTTCGACCACCCCACCGTCCGAGCCCTCACCGCCCACCTGGTGGAGATCTGCACCGCCGGACGATCCGTGTTCGACGGGACAGCCCTGGGCGACTGGGTGTCTTCGGCCACCGGACTGACCCCCGACGACGGTCGGCGCGCCGCACTCGTCCAGGCGCTGAGGGGCGCACTGGACCGACTGGCCGCCCCGCCCGACGAGGCCGGTCCAACGGCCGCCCTTGGCATGGACGCAGCCACCGATGACGAGCTCTTCGGGCTGCTTGACCGAGAACTGAGCGACTGACCGATACCGGGGAGCAGCTGATCGATGGCCAACGAAGACAAACTCCGTGACTACCTTCGGCGGACCACAGCCGACCTGCTACGGGTACGCGCGCGGCTCGAAGAGGTCGAACAGGCCGCCGGCGAACCCCTGGCGATCGTCGGCATGGCCTGCCGTTATCCCGGTGGAGTGCGATCCCCCGAGGACCTGTGGCGGCTCGTGGAGTCGCGGACCGACGCGGTAGGACCGTTCCCGCGCGACCGCGGCTGGCCACTTGACCGGCTCGTCGATCCCGACCCGGACAAGGAGGGCACCACTTACACCGACCAGGGCGGATTCCTTCACGACGCCGCCCACTTCGATGCCGAACTGTTCGGCATCAGCCCTCGGGAGGCCCTCACCGTCGACCCGCAGCAGCGGCTGCTGCTGCAGACCGCCTGGGAGGCGTTCGAGCGCGCCGGAATCGACCCGCGGTCCCTGTCCGGGCAGTCCGTCGGCGTCTTCGCGGGCGTCATGTACGGGGACTACGGCTCCCGGCACAGCAGCGCTCCCGAAGGGTTCGAGGGGTTCATCGGCACCGGTAGCGCCGGCAGCATCGCCTCCGGCCGTGTGGCGTACACCTTCGGCCTCGAAGGACCCGCCGTCACCGTCGATACGGCCTGCTCGTCGTCCCTCGTCGCCCTGCACTACGCCGCGCAGGCCGTGCGGCGCGGCGACTGCCGGATGGCGCTCGCCGGCGGCGCCACCGTGATGGCCACGCCCGCCACGTTCGTCGAGTTCAGCAGGCAGCGCGGACTCTCCCCGGACGGCCGCTGCAAGGCGTACGCCGCCGGGGCTGACGGCACCGGCTGGGCCGAGGGCGCCGGTCTCCTCCTCGTCGAGCGGCTGTCCGACGCCCTGGCCGCCGGGCACCCGGTCGTCGCCGTCCTACGGGGCAGCGCCGTCAACTCCGACGGAGCCAGCACCCAGCTCTCCGCCCCGAACGGCTCCGCCCAGCAGCGCGTCGTCAGGGCTGCCCTCGACGACGCGGGACTCGGCCCCTTCGACGTGGACGCCGTCGAAGGACACGGCACCGGCACCGCCCTCGGCGATCCCGTGGAGGCCGTTGCCCTGATCGCCACGTACGGGAGCGGCCGCGACGCCGGTGATCCGCTCTGGCTGGGCTCGCTGAAGTCCAACATCGGGCACACACAGGCCGCCGCCGGCATCGGCGGGGTCATCAAGATGGCCGAGGCGATGCGCCACGGAGTACTGCCCGCCAGCCTCCACATCGACGAACCGTCCCCGCACGTCGCATGGGAGGACAGCGGAGTCTCGCTGCTCACCCGGGAACGCCCCTGGCCGGAGCGGGACCGGCCGCGCCGCGCCGCCGTGTCCTCCTTCGGGATCAGCGGCACCAACGCCCACGTCGTCATCGAGGCGCCGCCCGAGCCCGTGTCCGCAAGGAAGACGGAGCCGGCTGTTCCCGTGTCCGCAAGGAAGACGGAGCCGGCTGTGCCCGTCGCCTGGGAGCTGTCCGGGCACACCGAGCAGGCACTCGACGGCCAGATCGCCCGACTGCGCGACCACGTCGCCGCACACCCCGGACTCGTACCGGCGGATGTGGCGCGCACCCTCCACTTCGGACGTGCCGCTCTCGGGCACCGCGCGGTCGCCGTCGGACGTACCCCGGAGGACTTCGCACGAGAACTCGCGGCGCTCGGCGACGGCATCCCGTCGCCTCGCACGGCACGTGGCGAGGCTCAGGCCGGCGGACGCCCCGTTTTCCTCTTTCCCGGGCAGGGCTCGCAATGGGCCGGCATGGCACGGGACCTGCTCACCTCATCGGAACCGTTCCGTGCCGAGATGGCCCGCTGCGCCGCCGCGCTGGCGCCGCACATCGACTGGGACCTCCTGGATGTGGTGTCCCGGGACGACGCCCCCGAACTGACACGCGTCGACGTCGTCCAGCCGGCCCTCTTCGCGGTCATGGTGTCCCTCGCCGCCGCCTGGCGCTCGCTGGGCGTGGTCCCGGCCGCCGTGGTCGGCCACTCCCAGGGCGAGATCGCCGCGGCCTACGTCGCCGGCGCTCTCGGTCTCGACGAGGCCGCCGCGCTGGTGGCCCGGCGCAGCAAGGCCCTGCTGGCGCTTGCGGGCACCGGGGCCATGGCGTCCGTCGAGCTCTCCGCCGACGAGGCGCGCGGACGGCTCGGGGACCGTGAGGACCTGGGCGTCGCCGCCGTCAACGGCCCGCGGAGCACGGTCGTGTCCGGCGCGGCGGACGCCGTAGCGGACTTCGTCTCCCGTTGCCGGGCCGACGGACTGCGAGCCCGGCTCATCCCCGTCGACTACGCCTCCCACTCCCGCGCCGTCGAGGACCTGCGGGACTTCCTGATGGAGGAGTTCGCGGACCTGAGCCCGCGAGCCGGTGCCGTCCCCTTCCACTCCACGGTCACCGCCGCGGCCTCGGAGACCGACACCACGCGGCTGGACGCGGCCTACTGGTACACCAACCTCCGCGAACCGGTCCGGCTCGCCGACACCGTCCGTGGGCTGCTCGACGCCGGTCATCGCCACTTCCTGGAGGTCAGCGCCCATCCGGTGCTGGTCACCGCCCTGAACGACACCTTCGAGGACGCCGGAGCGACCGCCCACGCCTCGGGAACCCTACGTCGCGACCACGGAGGCGAAGACCAACTCCTCACCGCGGCAGCCGAGTTGCACGTGACGGGCATTGCCGTCGAGTGGCCCGTGACCGACCACGCCCGGACCGTCGAGCTGCCCACCTACGCCTTCCAGGAACGCCGCTTCTGGCTCGACACCAACACGGTCGGCGCAGTGCCCGCACCAGAGGCGGGGCGCCATCCGCTGCTCGGCACCGCGGTCGAACTCGCCGACGGGCAGGGGGTGCTCTTCACCGGCGGCATCTCCGTCGGCGCGCCGGGCTGGACCCGCGGCCACCGGCTCGGTGACCGGACCCTGCTCGTGTCGAGCGCCCTCGCCGAGCTCGCACTCGCGGCGGGAGAGCGGGTCGGCCTGCCCCACCTGCGCGAACTGACCCTGCTCAGCCCCGTCGACGTGCCGGGGGACGACACGCCCGTACAGCTTCAGGTGTCGGTCCGGGCGCAGGACGACGGCACCGCCGCCCTCACCGTGCACAGCAGGCGGGGTGGTCAGGACGCGGACGAACCGTGGCTGCCGCATGCCACCGGGCTACTGACCCGGGCCCCGGCCGCAGAGCCGCCGGCCGAGACCCTGGAAGCCGGGCAGGCGGACGGCGGACCTCTCGACGTGGAGGCCGGTTACGCCGTCCTGGCCGCGCTCGGCGTGCACTACGAGCGTGGTCTGCGCGGCGTGCGCGCCGTCCGGACCGACGGCACCACGGTGCTCGCCGAGGTCGCCACCGAGGACCCGGGGGCCCTGGACAACGGGTACGTGACGCATCCCGTGCTCCTCGACAGCGCGCTCCAGGCCGCGTTCCTCACGAGCCCGGCAGGGCCCGGCTCCGCCGCCGTCACAGTCCCCTTCGCCTGGGAGGACGTCCGCGTCCATGCGGCGGGTGCGGCCGTGACCCATGTCGCCGTCACCCGGCTCGGGCCCGAGAAGCTGGCGGTCACCGCCACCGACGGCGACGGGCGAGTGGTCTTCACCGTCGGCGCCGTGCGTCTGCGGACACTGACCGGGACCTTGCCCGAAGCCACGCCCGCCACCGAGCCCCGTCGGCTCGGTGTCGTGGCACCGTCGAAGCCGTCGGCCGCCGGGCCCGTCCTCAACGCGGACGAGCTGTTGGCGACGGTGTCCAGGGCCGTCGCCGGAATCCTCGCGTACGACTCGCCCAGGGACGTCCGCCCGGACCGGCCCTTCCGTGACCTCGGCCTCGACTCGATGACGGCGGTGCGGCTCCGCGACCACCTGTCCAGGGTCGTCGGGCGCCGGCTTCCCGCCAGCCTCGTCTTCGACCACCCCACCCCCCGCGCCGTGGCCCAGTACCTCGCCGCCGGGAGCCAATCGACCGCGCCGGTACGGCAGCCGACGGCCGTCACCGACGACGACCCCATCGCCATCGTGTCGATGAGCTGCCGCTACCCGGGCGGCGTCAGCAACCCCGAACAGCTGTGGCGGCTCCTGGAGAACGGCGAGGACGCCATCGGAGCCTTCCCCGTCGATCGGGGCTGGGACCTCGGCACACTCTTCGACGACGACCCCGACAACCCGGGCACCTCCTACACCCGGCACGGTGGATTCCTGTACGACGCCGCCGATTTCGACGCCGACTTCTTCGAGATGAGCCCGCGCGAGGCCCGGGCCGCCGACCCCCAGCAGCGGCTGCTCCTGGAAACCTCCTGGGAGACGTTCCAGCGGGCCGGCATTGACCCGGCCACCCTGCGCGGCTCGCGCACCGGCGTGTACGTGGGTCTGATCTACACCGAGTACGGAGGCAGGGCCCAGGCCGACCCCCGGGACCACGGCGGCTACCTGGGCACCGGCAGCGCGGGCAGCGTCGCCTCAGGCCGGATCTCGTACACGTACGGACTTCAGGGCCCGGCCGTCACCGTCGACACCGCCTGCTCCTCGTCCTTGGTCGCCCTGCACCTCGCGGCCCAGGCGCTGCGGGCGGGGGAGTGCGACCTGGCACTCGTCGGCGGCGCCACCCTGATGGCGACCCCCGCCACGTTCGTGGAGTTCAGCAGGCAACGCGGTCTTTCCCCGGACGGTCGGTGCCGTGCCTTCGCCGATGCCGCCGACGGAACGGGCTTCAGCGAGGGCGTCGGACTGCTGCTGGTGGAACGGTTGTCCGATGCGCGCCGCAGCAGCCATCCCGTCCTCGCCGTCCTCAAGGGCTCGGCGACCAACCAGGACGGAGCGAGCAACGGGCTCACCGCTCCCAACGGCACGGCGCAGCAGCGCGTCATCGAAGAGGCGCTGCGCAACTCCGGGCTCGCGCCGTCCGACGTCGACGTCGTCGAGGCCCATGGCACCGGCACGACACTCGGCGATCCGGTCGAGGCACAGGCGCTCCTCGACACCTACGGGGCGCACCGGGCGGACCGTCCGCCTCTGTGGCTCGGCTCGCTCAAATCCAACATCGGGCACACCCAGGCCGCGGCGGGCGTCGGCGGCATCATCAAGATGGTGCAGGCACTGGAGCACCTGACACTGCCCCGCACCCTCCACATCGACGCGCCCGCCCGTCATGTCGACTGGGACCGCGGCGGTCTGGCGCTGCTCACCGAGAACACCCCCTGGCCCGTGGGCGAGCGACCGCGCCGGTTCGGCGTGTCGGCGTTCGGCATGAGCGGCACCAACGCTCACGTCATCATCGAAGAACCCCCTGCCGACGAGGGGCCCGCAGCCGACGACCCCGCGCGGAGCGGCCCGTACGTCCTCGTCCTGTCCGCCAAGTCGGCGCGAGCCCTCCAAGGCGAGGCGCGCCGCCTGCGGACCCATCTCGAACACCGCCCGGACACCGAACTCGCCGGTATCTGCGCCGAACTCGCCCATACGAGGAGCACGTTCGACCACCGGGCCGTGATCGTCGCCGAGGACCACGCGCAGGCCCTGGAAGGGCTCGCCGCCCTGATCGACGGGGCACCGTCCCCGTCCGTCGTGACCGGACACGCGCCCGGGACCCGGGCGCCGGTCTTCCTCTACCCCGGCCAGGGCGCCCAGTGGCAGGGCATGGCACACGAACTCCTCGACGGGTCGCCCGCGTTCGCCGAGCGGATCGCCGCAGCCTCCGCCGAACTCGACCCGTTCACCGGCTGGTCGCTGCTGGACGCCCTGCGCGGGGACCCCGACCTGGGGCGCGTCGACGTCGTCCAGCCGGTGCTCTGGGCGACGATGACCGGACTCACCGCGGTGTGGGAGTCGTTCGGTGTCCGTCCGGCCGGTGTCATCGGGCACTCGCAGGGCGAGATCGCGGCGGCACTCACCGCCGGGGCCCTGTCCACGGCGGACTCGGCGGCCGTCGCCGCGTTGCGCAGCAAGGCCCTGCGCGCCCTCGCGGGCGGCGGCGCGATGCTCTCCGTCGCCGCCGGTGAAGAGACCGTACGGGACGTGCTCGACGGCATCGGAATCGGCGCGACGGTCGGCGTCGCCGCGGACAACGGTCCCCGGTCCACCGTCGTCGCGGGCGAGGTCCGAGCGGTGGACCTGGCCCGCCGCGCCTTCGAGGAGAAGGGCGTACGGGTCCGGCTGATCGACGTCGACTACGCCTCCCACTCACCCCAGGTCGAGGAACTCGAAGCCGTGCTCCGCTCCGTCCTGCCGCGGGTGGAGTCCCGCGACACCCTCGATGCGGAGGTCTACTCGACCGTTACGGGAGCACCCGTGGAACCCGGTGACCGGGAGTTCGCACAACCCGACTACTGGTACCGCAACCTGCGCGAGACCGTGCGGCTGCGCGCGGCCGTGGAGAGCGCGTTGAAGGCCGGGCACGAGGTGTTCATCGAGATCAGCCCGCACCCCGTGCTCGGCGTGGGCGTCCAGGACATCCTCGACGAGGCGCCCGGAGGCGGGCGCACCGCCGTGCTCGGCACCCTGCGCAGAGACGAGGGCGGCCTGGCGCGGGTGCTCCGGTCCGTGGCCGAGGCGTGGGTGCACGGCGTTCCCGTCGACTGGACCGCGCACACCGGAGCGCGCATTCCGGGCCTGGCCACGCTGCCCACCTACGCCTTCGACCGGCAGCGACACTGGCTTGACGCCGCGGAGCCGGTCCTCGCCGGCCCGCGCGGCGGCGACGGCACCCGTCCGGTGAGGCATCCGCTGCTGACCGGCGCCGTTCGGACGGCGGGCGCCGACGGTGTGCTCCTCCTCGGCCACCTCTCGACGGAGGACCAGCCGTGGCTCGCCGACCACACGGTGGACGGCACGGTCGTCGTCCCTGGGGCCGTGTTCGCCGAACTCGCCGCCTTCGCGGGCGAACTGGCCGGTACGGGACGGCTGGACGAACTGACCCTGCAGCAGCCCCTGGTGCTGGCGGCGGACGAAGCGGCCGAGATCCAGCTGGCCGTCGGTCCATCGGAACGGGACGGCATCCGCTCCCTCACCGTGCACGCGCGGCCCGCCGCCGACGCCGACGATCCCATCGGTGCCCCCTGGACCGCCCACGCCGCCGGAACGCTCGCACCCGTCGCGCAGCGTCCGCCGGCCTGGCCGCCGGCGCCCTGGCCGCCCGAGGACGCCGTACCGGTGAACGTGACGGAGCTGTACGACGACTTGGCCCTGAAGGGCTACCAGTACGGGCCGGCCTTCCGCGGGGTGCGAGCCGCCTGGCGATCAGGTGCGGAAGTCCACGCCGAGCTGTCCGTCGAGTCACTCTCCGCCGGGCCGGGCCCCCGCTTCCGGATCGTGCCGACCCTGCTCGACGCGGCCCTCCACACGGCCGGTGTCGCGGGACTCCTCCCCGACGACACCGCCGTGCGGCTGCCGTTCGTCTGGCGCGGATTCGAGCGGCATGCCGACGCTCCGGGGACGGTGCGGGCGCGGCTCAGCCGCGGCGCCGACGGCAGCGTGTCAGTGTCCCTGGCGACCGCCGAAGGCGCCCCGGTGGCTGACGTCGAGGCGGTGGTGTTCCGGACCGCTGAGCCCCTCCGGGAGGATCCGCTCTACGTCCTCGGCTGGGAACGGGCGGCCGTCGCCGCGGCCGAGGAGCCCATCGGCGAGATCCGGGAACTCGGTTGTGCGGACCACGCCGACCTGGCTTCCGTGGTCGCGGAGCTCGACGCGGGGAGCCCGGCGCCGGGTGTGCTCGTCGTGCCGGTCGTCGGCACGGACGACGACAGTCCCGAGGGCCTGCGCGCCGTACTGGGCACCGTCGTGGAGACACTCCGCGCGGGCCTGGACGAATCCCGCCTGGACGCCACCCGGTTCGTCGTGCGGACCCGCCGCGCGGTGGAGGCGATACCGGGTGAAGGGGTCACCGGCCCGTCGGGCGGCGCCGTCTGGGGGCTGGTCCGCAGCGTCCAGACGGAGGAGCCCGGCCGGGTCGTGCTGGTCGACGGCGACACGTCCCCCAACGGAGTCCTGCGGACCGTCCTGGCAACCGGGGAGCCCCAACTGGCTGTCAGGGACGGCGAGATCCTGGTCCCCCGCCTCCGTCAGCACCGGTCGGTCCTCGGCACCGCCCCCGACGGGAACTGGCGGCTCGCCCCCGGAGGGAGCGGAGTCGTCGACGACCTCGTACGCAGGCCCGTGCCACCGCAGCCCCTCGGGCACACCGAGGTACGGATCGAGGTCCGCGCAGCCGGGCTCAACTTCCGCGACGCCATGCTCGCGCTCGGCATGTACCCGGGCGAGGCCGAACTCGGCACCGAGGCCGCCGGGGTGGTGCTCGCCACCGGCGACGCGGTGACCGGCCTCGCCCCCGGCGATCGGGTGATGGGCCTCGTCGCGGGCGGCATCGCACCGGTCGCGGTCACCGACCACCGTTTGCTCGCACCCGTACCCGACGGGCTCTCCTTCGCCCAGGCCGCCACCGTCCCCGCCGTCTTCCTCACTGCCTACTACGCCCTGAGCGACCTCGCCGAGGCCCGGCCGGGACAGTGGCTCCTGGTGCACTCCGCGGCAGGCGGGGTCGGCGGCGCGGCCATACAGCTCGCCCGGCACTGGGGTCTCCACGTGTTCGGCACCGCGAGCCCCGCCAAGTGGCCGGCCGTCGAGGCCGCGGGCCTGCCCGCGCGGCACATCGCGAACTCGCGCGACCTCTCCTTCGTACCCGCGGTACGCGAGGCCACCGGCGGGCGGGGCGTCGACATCGTGCTGAACTCCCTCGCCGGTGAGTTCGTCGACGCCTCTCTGGAACTGCTCGTTCCGGACGGGCGGTTCGTCGAGATGGGCAAGACAGATCTGCGCGGGGCTTTCCGGATCAGGGCCGAACACGGCGTCGGCTACCGGTCGTTCGACCTTCTGGAGGCGGGCCCCGACCGTATCCGGGAGATGCTCGCCGATCTCGTCGACCTGTTCCGGACCGGTGTCCTCACACCGTTGCCGGTCACGGTATGGGACGTGGACCGGGCACCCGAGGCCCTGCGCCACCTCAGCCTCGCCCGGCACACCGGGAAGGTGGCTCTGCGCATCCCGCGTCCCCTCGACCCGGAGGGCACCACCCTCGTCACCGGGGCGTACGGCGGTGTCGGCCGTCTGGTCGCCAGGCACCTCGTGGAACGGCACGGCGTCAGGCACCTGCTCCTGGTCGGGCGCCGGGGCGGAAACACCGAGGCCGGCCGACGGCTGCACGAAGAACTCGTTCCCCTCGGCGCCGAGGTGACCTCCGTCGCCGCGGACATCGCGGACGAGCGGCAGGTGGCGCGACTCCTCGCCGGCATACCGGCCGAGCACCCCCTGACCGCCGTCGTGCACGCAGCGGGCGTACTCGACGACGCCACACTGCGCACGCTGGACCCCGAGCGTCTCGACGCCGTCCTGCGCCCCAAGGCCGACGGCGCCCGACACCTGCACCTCCTCACCCGGGACGCCGACCTCGCGGCCTTCGTGCTGTTCTCCTCCGCGTCCGGGGTCGTCGGCAGTCCCGGACAGGGCGCCTACGCGGCGGCCAACGTCCATCTGGACAGTCTCGCCACCGTCCGGACCCGGGCGGGCCTCCCGGCCACCTCAGTGGCCTGGGGTCTGTGGCAGTCCGACAGCGCCATGACCGGCGGACTGTCCGGCGCCGACCGGGCCAGGATGACCCGCGGGGGCCTTCTGCCGCTGCCCGCCGCGCGCAACCTGGCGCTGCTGGACGCCGCTCTGCTCGCGGGGGAGCCCGCGCTCGTCGCCGTACGGCTCGACGCCGGCCGGCTCGCGGACGCGGCCGACCTGGCCCCGCCCCTGCGCTCCGTCGTTCGACGCCGCGTCGGGACGCCCGGGCGGGAGACGCCGGTGGACGGGGGGCTGCCCGAGCGGGTCGCGGCCGCGGAGCCCGGCCTGCGCCGGGAACTCGTGGCGGACACCGTGCTCCAGTACGTCGCCACCGTCCTCGGCCGGGCCCCGGGCGAGGACGTCGCCCAGGACGGACGGAGCTTCAAGGAACTCGGCTTCGACTCGCTCACCGCGGTCGAGTTGCGCAACCGGCTCGGCCGCGCCACCGGGCTGCGGCTCGCCGCGACCCTGGTGTTCGATCATCCGACCCCCGCCGCCCTCGCCGACCATCTCCTGGACCGGCTGGCCCCCGAGCCGGTCACCGGTACGGAGCCCGGGTCGGCGGAGGCGCCCGCGACGGCCGAGGAACTCTTCCGGTTCATCGACTCCCAATTCCGATCCTGATCCGATCCCGAGAGGTGGCCGCTGCCATGGCGGACGAGAAGAAACTGGTCGAGTACCTCCAGTGGACGACATCCGAACTCGCCAGGATCAAAGGCGAGTTGGCGCGGCACGAGGCACAGCACGCCGCACTGCGTGAGCCCGTGGCCATCGTCGCCATGGCCTGCCGCTACCCGGGTGGAGTGCGCTCGCCCGAGGACCTGTGGCACGTGGTGGACCAGGGCGTGGACACCGTCGGCGGACCACCGCGGGACCGCGGCTGGGACCCGGCCGCCCTGGTGTACGCGCACGCCGGGGGATACCTCGACGACGCGGCCGGGTTCGACCCCGGGTTCTTCGGTATCGGTCCCAAGGAAGCCCTGGCCATGGACCCGCAGCACCGGCATCTCCTCGAACTGTCCTGGGAGGCACTGGAACGCGCGGGCATCGTTCCCGGGGATCTGCGAGGCAGCCGTACCGGCGTCTTCGCCGGAGCCATCTACCAGGAGTACGCCCCGTCGGCGGGCACGGTGCCCGCCGACATCGAGGGCCACCTGATGACTGGCAACGCCTCCAGCATCGTCTCCGGGCGCCTGGCCCACACGTTCGGCTTCGAGGGCCCCGCGCTGACCGTCGACACCGCCTGCTCGTCCTCGCTGGTCGCCCTGCATCTGGCCTGCGAGTCACTGCGCCGCTCGGAGTGCGACATGGCGCTCGCCGGGGGCGTGACCGTGATGGCGACGCCCCGCGTGTTCACCGACTTCGCGGCCCAGGGCGGCCTCGCGGCCGACGGACGCTGCAAGGCCTTCGGCAAGGGCGCCGACGGCACCGGATTCGGGGAAGGTGCGGGCCTGCTCGTCCTGGAGCGGCTGTCCGACGCGCGGCGCTCCGGGCACCCCGTGCTCGCCGTGATCACCGGTTCTGCGATCAACTCCGACGGCGCCAGCAACGGCCTCACCGCTCCCAGCGGCGCCGCGCAGCGCAGGGTGATCGAGGCGGCACTGCACAGCGCGGGAATCCCGGCCGCCGCTGTCGACGCCGTGGAGGCGCACGGCACCGGTACCGCGCTCGGCGACCCGATCGAGGCGGGCGCGCTCATCGCCGCGTACGGGACGGCCCACGGGCGGGACACGCCGCTGTACCTCGGCTCGGTGAAGTCGAACCTGGGACACACCCAGGCAGCCGCGGGTGTGGCCGGAGTGATCAAGACCGTGCAGGCGCTGCGACACGGCGTGCTTCCCGCGACGCTGCACGCGGCCGAGTGGTCGGAGTTCGTCGACTGGCCCGCCGACCGGGTGACCGTCCTCAGCGAGCGTCGCCCCTGGGCCGCCCCCGACGGACGGCCCAGGCGGGCCGGAGTCTCCTCGTTCGGCATCAGTGGCACCAACGCCCATGTGATCGTGGAGGAGTTCGTCGAAGCACGTGCGGGGGCGCCGGACGGGGAGAGGCCGCCCGGCGGCCCGGCACGGGACGTGGTCTGGCCGCTCTCCGGAAAGACCTCCGGGGCGGTCCGCGATCAGGCGGCCCGGCTGCGAGGGATGCTTCGGACGCACCCGGACACGGACACCGCAGCTGTCGCCCGGACCCTGGCCACCGGGCGTACGGGCTTCCGGCACCGGGCCACGGTCCAGGGCGCCGACGCCACTGAGCTCGGCCGGGAACTCGACGCGCTGGCCCGCCCGGCGGCACCGGTCCCGGTCGCGGCCTCAGCGCCCAGGATCGCCTTCGTCTTCAGCGGCCAGGGAACCCAGCGGCCAGGCATGGGCGGTGAACTCCACGACCGGTTCCCCCGCTACGCCGAGACCTTCGACGAGGTCTGCGCCGCGCTCGACGAGGCGCGTGCCCGGCAGGGCGCCGACGAGGCTCCGGCGCTGTGCGACATCGTCCTGGCCGCTCCCGGCAGCCCGCGGGCCGGGCTTCTGGAACGCACCGAGTTCACTCAGCCCGCGCTGTTCGCCACGCAGGTGGCGCTCGCCCGGCTCGCCGAGTCCTTCGGCCTGGTACCGGCCGCGTTGCTCGGCCATTCCGTGGGTGAGCTCACCGCCGCGTACATCGGGGGCGCCCTGCTCCTGGAGGACGCGGCCGGGCTCGTGGTGGCCCGGGCCCGCGCCATGCAGGCCGCGCCGGGCGGTGGGGGCATGGTCTCGATCCGGGCCTCCGAGGCGGACGTCCGTGCGTCGCTCGCCCAGGCCGTCGGACCAGTGTCCGTGGCCGCGGTCAACGGGCCCCGTTCCACTGTGATCTCGGGCGACGCGGTGGCCGTACGCAAGCTTGCCGCCGCCTGGCGGACCCGGGGGGTGCGGACCAAGGCACTCAGGGTGAGCCACGCTTTCCACTCCCGGCACATGGACGCGGCGCTGCCCGCGATCGACGCGGCGGCGGCCGGGATCACGGTGTCGGCGCCGAGCGTCCCGGTGGTCGCCAACGAAACCGGCAGGGTGGCCGGCCGCGACGAACTCGCCGCTCCCGGCCACTGGTCCACGCAGGTGCGTGAGACGGTCCGTTTCCACGACGGGGTCGAAACCCTGCACGCCCTGGGCATCGACACCTTCGTCGAGATCGGTCCCGACACCACCATGACCGGTCTGGTCGCGGACTGCCTCACCGATCGGCGGGACACGGTCGCGACGATCCCCCTGATACGGCGGTCCGACTCCGAGGCCCGGTCCGTGGCGCACGCTGTGGGCCGGGCGTACTGCCACGGCGTCTCGGTCGACTGGAACCGGCTGCTGGGCGCGGGGCCGGCCGCCGACCCGGCCCTGGTGCCTGTCTACCCTTTCCAGCACCGCGCGTACTGGCTGCACCGCGCGGCCGTGCCCTCGGCCCAGGACCCCGGCCCTCTCGTGCCCGAGGAAGAGCTCCCGGTCGCCGCGCCGCTCCGGGACGTGCCCGAGGAGGAGCGTTATGCCGCCGTGGTGAGCCGGGTGCTCGACGCGGTGGCCGCGGCCATCGGGCACGCGCCTGGCGACATCGCCCCCGGCGACGATCTCACGGAGATCGGTATCACTTCCTTCGGCGCCCTGGAGATCGCGGCGAGACTGTCTCGCGAAACCGGTGCCGAGGTCCGCCCGAGCGTCGTCCTCGAACACCGCACCTCGCACGAACTGGCCACGTACCTGCTGGACGCGCTCATCTCCCGCACCCCGGAGACCGTCCGATGACGACCACCACCCCGGCCTCGAGCGGCGAGGCGATGACCGTGTTCCGCGGTCTGCACCGCGACGGCGGCCTCGCCCGGCACTTCGACCGTGTCGCCCCGCTCCTGGCGGCGATGGACCGCGCGGACCTCGCGCGTGCGGCTCGGCTCCTCGCGCGCGTCGACCTGGACGAGGCCCGCGTCCATCATCCCGAGCTGCCCTTCGTGTCGGTCGCCCTGACCGGAGGCGGCACCCTGGACGCCCTGCGGACGGCGCTCGTCGCCGAACTCGTCCGCCACGGCTTCGTGCCCGCCGTGCGGCTCACTGATTTCGGCTCGTACGTCTTCGAACTCGGCGACCCAGGCAGCTCCCTGCACACGCGGCCCGCCGAACTGACCGTGTGCGTGCTGGACCATGCGACGGTTCTCGACGAGGTTCCCGTGCCGTGCACGGTTCAGGACATCGCGGACACCCTGAACCGCAAGCTCACCCTGTGGGGAGGCCTCGCCTCCGGTTTCGTCGCCCGGACCTCCGGCACACTCGTGCTCAACACGGTCGTGCTGCCCGCGGACTGGCAGGCGCGGTTCGTCGACTATCCGGCGCGGGCGCGGCTGGGCGCCGCGTGGCGGAGGGCCAACGCGGAACTCCTGGGCCTCGGCGAGGACGCCGACGGCATCGTGGTACTGGACGTCGACCCGCTCCTCGGCGACACGGTGGAACTGGCCGACGCCCGCTTCGACGTGTACGCGGGTGCCAGGCTTTCCGACGCCTTCCTCGCCGCGTACGCCCGGGAACTCGCCCATCTCGTACGGGCGAGGACGGGCCGGACGAAGAAGGTGCTCGCCCTGGATCTCGACGAGACGCTCTGGGGCGGCGTCCTGGGCGACGACGGTGTGGAGGGTATCGAGGTGGCGCACGGCCGCCGCGGCGAGGCCTTCCACCGCTTCCAGGGAGTCGTGAAGCAGCTTCAGTCCCAGGGCGTGCTGCTCGCGGCCGTGAGCAAGAACGACCCGCACACGGTGCTGACCGCCCTACGGGACCACCCGGACCTGCGGGTGCACGAGGACGACTTCGTACGGATTCTCGCCGGCTGGCAGCCCAAGCCGGACTCCCTGCGTACCCTCGCCGCCGGACTGAACCTCGGTAGGGACAGCGTGGTCTTCGCAGACGACAGCCTTCGCGAGTGCGCGGCGGTGGCGGCTGAGCTGCCCGAGACCGTGGTGATCCCGCTGGACGGTGATCCCGCGCTGCATGTGAGGCGTTTGCTCGCGGACGGCTGGTTCACGACCACGGAGATGACGGCGGAGGACCGGGTCCGTACCCGGCGCTACCGGGAGGAGTCGGCGCGCTCCGACTTCCTGTCGGCCGCCGGCAGCGCGGAGGAGTTCCTCGCGGGACTCGGTGTGCGGGTCCGGCTCGCGCCCGTGACCGAGGCTGAGGTCGGGCGAGTCTCCCAACTCACTCTCCGTACCAATCAGTTCAACCTCACCACTTGGCGGCTGTCGGCGGAGGAGGTGCGGGTCAGGGCGTCAGGCCCCCGCACCCGGGTCCTTGCGCTCGCCGCCGGTGACCGGTTCGGCGGCAACGGCATCGTCGGCGCTGTCTTCCTGCGCGCCGAGGGGAACGTCCTGCACATCGACAACATGCTGCTCAGCTGCCGGGTCTTCGCCCGCGGCATCGAGCAGGCCTGTCTCGCCGTGCTGCTTGACCGGGCGCGCGCGGCAGGCTTCGACGCGGTGCGCGGGAGCTATCGGCCGACCTCGAAGAACGCCAAGGTCGCCGATCTCTATCCGCACTACGGCTTCGGCGTCCTGGACGACGGGCCGGGACAGTTCTCCCACACTCTGAAGAAGTTGGTCGAGGTGCCGGGGCATCTGGTTCTCGACGCGGCGGAGAACCTGGTTCCCGGAGCGTCCGCACCCACATTGACAACCTGAGGGTTCCTCGACTTAACTGAGGTCGAGATAAGCTGAGGTGGCCTCAGGATCGATATTCGGTGCGGAGGACACCCGAACGGCAGGAGGAGAGCCCGTTGGCCGAAGGAATCGCGGTTTCGGTGCACGACACGGTGCCCGTGTGGCGGGGTGACACGGCCGGCGACGCGCTGCGCCGCTCCGTCGAACTCGCCAAGGCGGTGGAAGGCTTCGGCTACCGGCGCTACTGGGTGGCGGAACACCACAGCACCCCAGCCCTGGCCACCTCCAGCCCCGCCGTGCTCGCCGGGCCCATTCTGGAGGCCACCCGCACTCTCTCCGTCGGCTCGGGCGCGGTCCTGCTGCCGAACCACTCCGCCCTCGTCGTCGCCGAACAGTTCGGCGTGCTCGCGAGCCTGTACCCCGGACGCGTCGACCTCGGGCTCGGCCGCGCCACGGGGGGCTCGCCTGCCTCGGCCGCCCGCCTCGGCGACCCCAGGAGACTCGGCTTCGACGCCCAACTGGAGGAGTTGCGAGGCTACTTCAGCGGAGGGCACGAGGGCGTCCGGGCGGTTCCCGAACCCGGGACCCCGCCCCGGTTCTGGCTCGTCGGCTCCAGCGTCAGCAGCGCCGTCCAGGCGGGCCGGGCCGGCCTGCCGTACGTGTACGCGCACGCCATCGTGGGAGGCGGGGCGCCCGAGGCGCTGCACGCCTACCGCGAGGCGTTCCGTGCGACTGCCGGGCAGCCGGATCCACACGCCTGCGTGGCCGTGATAGCGGTCGTAGCCGACAACGACGAGCGGGCCCACCGGCTGGCCAACGCCTTTGTGTACGGGCAGATCCTGATGCGCACCGTCGACCCTGACGGCGTCCTGCCGACGGAGGAGGAGACCGCCGCGCGCCCGTTCGCCCCCGCCGAGGAGGCCTTCCTGCGCTCGCGCATCGACCCGCAGTTCGTGGGATCTCCCGAGCGGATCGCCCCCCGCCTGAGCGAACTCGTCGCACGGACCCGCGCCGACGAGTTGTTCGTTCTGACCCAGGTGCCCGACCATGAGGCGCGGATCCGCTCGTACGAACTCGTCGCGAAGATCGCTACCTCGCTCTGAGTGTTCCGCCTCCTCTTCTGTCGCTTTCAGACCGGCTTTAGCCCGGCCGTGCACTGTGACTGACCGAACGTCACTGTCGAAGCGATGAGGACGCGTATGCACTCGGGTACACGGTTCCGAACGGACAGGTCCGTCACCCTGGCGGCGGGGGGCACCGCGCTGGTGATGGCACTGGTGACCGCGTGTTCGTCCGGCGGGGGAAGCGGTGACATGGCCGGCGGCCCGCCCCGGGACGGCGGCACCCTGCGCCTCGCCATCGCCAAGGAGCCCGAGTGCCTGGACCCGCACCAGAGCCCCACGGAAGCGGCCCGGTTGTTGACCCGGCCGATCGTCGACTCTCTGGTGCACCAGACCGAGAACGGCTCCTTCGAGCCCTGGCTCGCCAAGAGCTGGAAGGTGTCGGCCGACGGACTGACGTACACCTTCACGCTTCGCGACGACGTCACCTTCACCGACGGCGCGAGGTTCGACGCCGCGGCCGTGGTCGCCAACCTTGACCACGTGGCCGCACCGGCCACCAAGTCGCTGCTCGCCTCCAGCCTGATCTCGGCCTACAAGTCCTCCCGTGCGGTCGGCACACACACAGCCGAGATCAGGCTGAAGCGGCCCGACTCGGGTTTCCTCGGCGCCCTCGCCCTGCCCAACCTGGGCATCGAATCCCCCGCCACACTCAAGGGCTCCGCCACCCTCTGCAAGAAGATCGTCGGAACCGGACCGTTCCGCACCGCGACCGGGCTCCTCGCCCAGAAGGGCATCGACTACACCAGGAATCCGGACTACGACTGGGGCCCGAAGTCGGCTCGTCACTCCGGCCCCGCACGTCTTGACGGCATCACGGTTCAGGTCGTCCCCGACAACGCCTCCCGGTACGGAGCCCTCACCAGCGGGCAGATCGACGCGGCCACCGGCCTCGATCCCACAAGCACCCGGCAGCTCCGGAAGACGCCCGGTCTCACCCTGCACAAGGTGAGCTTCCCCGGCGCCAACTACAGCTACTGGCCCAACACCCAGAACGGTCCGCTCGCCGACGTGGACGTCCGCAAGGCACTGCGCGCCGGCATCGACTGGTCGACGATCGCGCGGAAGGTCTACTTCGGCCAGTACCCCGCGGCCAAGGGCCCTCTTTCCGTCACCACGCCCGGCTACGACGACTCCGGGGTAGCGGCCTACGCCTACGACCCCGCCGGGGCGGACCGCCTGCTCGACGCGGCCGGCTGGACGGGGCGTGACGCCGGCGGCTACCGCACCAAGGACGGCAAACGCCTCAGGATCAGGCACCTGTGGTCCGACCCGTCGGTCACCGACCTCGCGGTGCAGATCCAGTCCGCGGCGAAGGAACTCGGCGTCGAATTCGTCGAGCAGAACGTCGACAGCGGCACCTTCGTCAAGCGGCTGCTCACCGGCGACTACGAGATCATCGACACCAGCTTCTCCTCGCCCGGCCCCGACGTCCTGCGCGTGTTGTTCGCCAAGGAGAACATTCCCACCCCCGAGCGAGGCGTCAGCAACAACATGGCCCGCTACGACAATCCCGCTCTGGAAGGGCAGTTCACCGACGCACAGCGCACCACGGACCAGAAGGAGCAGTTCCGCATCTACGGCGGTGTGCAGCAGCGGATCACCGACGACGCGGCGGTCCTGCCCGTGTACTCACCCGTCTCGACGTTCGCCGCCCGCACCACCGTCCGCGGCGCCGGCTTCACCGCCGACGGCTCCGCCGACCTCTACGCCATATGGCTGGCGTCCTGAAAGCTGTGCCCGCCCCCGGGGACACCGCCCGGGGGCGGGCACAGCATGCCCGGCTCCTCCGTCTCGTCCTTGCCCGCGCGGCCGGCTCCGTCGCCGTCCTGTGGGGCGCGGTGACCGTGACGTTCCTCCTGATCCAGGTCATGCCCGGAAGCACAGCCGACGTCCTGCTCGGCCGGTCCAGCGTCACTCCCCGCATCCGCGCCGAGATCACCGCCCAATACCACCTCGACGACCCCCTGTTGAGCCAGTACTTCACCTACCTCGGGCGGATCGCCCAGGGCGACTTCGGGGATTCGTACGTGCTGCGCCGGCCCGTGTGGGACGCCATCGGATCCCAGCTGTCCGACACCCTGGCTCTCATCCTGTGCACGCTGCTCGTCACGGCGGTCGGTTCCGTGGTGCTCGCGGTGATGGGCGCGAGCCGCCGCGGCTGGATCCAGTCGCTGTTCGCCGCCGTTGAGTCCCTCGTCGTCGCCTTGCCGCCGTTCTGGCTCGGGCTGCTCCTGCTGACCGTCTTCTCCTTCACCCTCAACTGGTTCCCGACCATAGGCTCCTCCGGCCTGAACGGACTGGTGCTCCCCACCGTCGCGCTCGCCGCCGGGCCCACCGCCGTCGTCGCCCAGGTGTTGCGCGAGGGACTGCTCAGAGCCCTGGAGGAACCCTTCGTGGTGACCGCCCGCGCCCGTGGCATCGGCGAACTGACCCTGCGAGTACGGCACGTGCTGCGGCACGCCCTGCTGCCGGCCATCACACTGCTGGGCTGGATCGGGGGTTCCCTGATCGGCGGCGCCGTGATCATCGAGATCGTGTTCTCACGGCAGGGCGTCGGGCGTCTGATGCTCTCCTCCGTGCAGAACAAGGACATGCCGGTGGTGATCGCTGTCGTCCTGCTCGCGGCCACCGTGTTCGTCCTGGTCAACATCCTTGTTGACGCGCTCCAGTGGCTCGTCGATCCGAGGACGCGCGACATGCGGAGGCCGACGTGACCCGCGCCCGGCTCGGACTCTGGCTGGGCGTGACGATCCTCGTCGTCCTCGCAGGAATGGCCGCCGCCCCCTCGCTCTTCACCGGCACCGATCCCAACACGGCGGACGTCGACGCCATCCTCCGGCCTCCCGGCGACGGGCACTGGCTCGGCACCGACCAGAACGGCCGCGACCTGTACGCCAGGATCGTGTACGGAGCCCGCCCCTCCCTGCTCATCGGGACCGGCGCGGTCGCCCTCGCCCTCGTCGGCGGCACCCTCGTCGGGGTCGCCGCCGCTCAGTTCGGCCGGATCGCCGACCAGGTCATCGGCCGGTTCCTCGACGTGGTGTTGTCCGTACCCGGGCTGCTCCTGGTCTTCCTTGTGGTCGCCGTCCTCGGCCCGGGCACGGGACCGGCCACTGTGGGGCTCGCCGTCGTGTCGCTGCCCGGCTTCGCCCGGGTCGCCCGCGCCGAGGTGATCGGACTGCGCGGCCGGGCGTACGTCGAAGCAGCGTACGGATTCGGCTGGACCCGGGCGCAGGTGATCGTCCGGCATGTCCTGCCCAACGCGCTGGGGCCCGTCCTCGCACTCGCCACCGTCTCGCTCGGCGCGATGATCGTGGCGAGTTCCAGCCTCAGTTTCGTCGGTCTCGGGCCTCAGCCGCCCACCGCCGAGTGGGGCGCGATGCTGGCCGGCAGCCGCGGTTTCCTCGCTTTCGCCTGGTGGCCGGCCGCCTTCCCCGGCGCCGCCATCACGCTCGCCGTCCTCGCGGTCACCGGGGTCGGCCGGCATCTGCAGCGGACCGTCGACGGGAGACAGCGATGAGCACGGACGCGAATCCCGGCATCGGTCCCGATGCCGAACTCGTCCAGGTCGAGGATCTGACCGTGAGCTTTACCCGGGGCCGCCGACGCGTGGACGCCGTGCGCGGAGTCTCGTTCCGGATCCGGCGCGGCGAGATCGTCGCCATCGTCGGCGAGTCCGGCTCGGGCAAGAGCGTCACCGCCCGCAGCCTCGTGGGTCTCGCCGGCGACGGCGCGTCCGTCCGCGCCGGGACCCTCGCCTTCGACGGCACGGACCTACTGCGCGCTGAGCCCCGTCGGCTGCGCGCGTTGCGGGGCCGGCGCATCGGATTCGTCCTGCAGGACGCGCTCGGCTCGCTCGACCCGCTGCGCCGCGTCGGTGCCGAAGTGGCCGAACCCCTGCGGGAACACCGCGTCGTACCGGCCTCGAAGACCGGGGCCGAGGTGGAGCGGTTGCTCACCGAGGCCGGTGTCCCGGATCCCGCGAGCCGGGCCTCGCAGTACCCGCACCAGCTCTCCGGCGGGCTGCGTCAGCGCGCCCTGATCGCCTCCGCGCTGGCGGCCCGCCCAGACCTGCTGATCGCCGACGAGCCGACCACGGCCCTCGACGCCACCGTGCAGCAACAGATCCTCGAACTGCTCCGCGAACGCACCCGTGACGGCACCGCCGTCCTCCTCATCAGCCACGACCTCGGCGTCGTCGGTGAACTCGCCGACCGTATCCACGTCATGAAGGACGGCCGCTTCGTCGAGGAGGGCCCCGCCGCACGGATCCTCACCGCACCCGGCCATCCGTACACCCGCGCTCTGGTGGCCGCCGTCCCCGGCGAAGAGACGAGATCGGACCCGGGGCCAGGCCCGGTGCTGCTGCGTGCCGAGAGACTGGTCAAGGAGTACCGGCTGCCGGGCGGGGCGCCGCTCACCGCGGTCGACGGGGTGTCACTGACTGTGCGGGCCGGCGAGACCGTCGGCATCGTCGGCGAGTCCGGCTCGGGCAAGACCACCGTCGGACGGATGCTGATGGGACTCGTCGAACCCGACACGGGCCGGGTGGAGCTGGACGGCCGTACCTGGGCCGAGCGGAGCGGCGCCGAACGCCGCGCGGACCGGCGGCGGGTCCAGATGATCCACCAGTATCCGCTCGGCTCCTTCGATCCCCGGTACACGGCACGGCAGTTGCTCGAGGAACCGTTGCGTGCCACGCGCACGGAACGGAGCACGCGCGGCACGCGGATCAGTGAACTCCTCACCTACGTGAGCCTCGATCGAGCCGTCCTGGACCGAAGGGCCCGGGACCTGTCCGGAGGACAGCGTCAGCGGCTCGCCATCGCCCGGGCCCTCGCTCCCCGCCCCGACGTAATCGTCTGCGACGAACCGGTGTCCGCCCTCGACGCCTCCGTCCAGGCCCAGATCCTCGACCTCCTGATCGACGTTCAGGAACGCCTGGGCGTGGCCTATGTGTTCATCTCGCACGACCTGGGCGTCGTCCGGCGGCTGAGCCACGAGGTCGCTGTGATGAAGGACGGACGCGTCGTCGAGGCCGGCTCCGCGGCGCAGATCTTCGGCACCCCGAAGGACCCGTACACCAAGGCACTGTTGGCCGCCGTTCCCCGTATTCGCACCGCAGCGCAAAAGCCTCTCTGAAGCGGCGCTTAACCGCTCTTGCCCGCTTCTGCGGCGCTGAATAGCGTCGCTTTCCCACGGTCCGCTCCGTTCGAAGGACGAAAAGGAATGGCAGAAGCTCCGCCGTACCCGCAGTCGCGCACCTGTCCCTATCAACCGCCCGCTGGATACCGCGAAATAGGTGAAGCGGGGCCGGTTCTCAAGGTGACCCTCTTCGACGGGCGAGAGGCCTGGATGGTCACCGGCTACCAGGAATCCCGAGAGATCCTCACCCACCCGAATCTCTCCTCGCAGCGGACCCACCCCGGATTTCCCATCGTCGCCCCCCGGTTCCGTTCGCAGATCGCCCGGAGCCTTGCGCTGATCGCGATGGATCCTCCGGAGCACGACATCTACCGGCGCTACCTCAACCCGCACTTCAGCCTCAAGCAGGTACGCCGGATGCGGCCGGAGATGGAGAAGATCGTCTCCGGCTTCGTGGACCGGATCATCGCCCACGGGCCTCCGGCCGACCTCGTGCCGCTGCTCGCGGTGCCGCTGCCGTCCCTGGTCATCTGCCGGCACCTCGGAGTGCCGTACCAGGACCACGAGTTCTTCCAGGACGCCAGTGGCAAGGTGATGCTGGGCACCGAGGAGGAGTCGGCGACCGCGGCACAGAACCTGGTCGACTACATCGACGGCCTGGTCACCGAGCAGATCAAGTCCCCGACGGACGGCCTGCTGGGGCAGCTCGTCACTGAGCGCGTACTGACCGGAGACATCGGACACAAGGAACTCGTCTCCATCGCGCTCGTCCTGCTCATCGCCGCTCACGAGACGACCTCCTCATCCCTGGCGCTCGGCGTCATCACTCTCCTCGAACACCCCGAACAGCTGGCGAAACTGCGGGCGGACCGCGACCTGCTGCCCGGTGCGGTCGAGGAGCTGTTGCGCTACATCGCCACCACCGACCTCGTCGCCACCCGGATCGCCAAAGGCGACATCGAGATCGCCGGACACCTCATCCGCGAGGGGGAGGGGGTCCTCGTCTCGGGCACGCTCGCCAACCGGGACGAGAAGTTCCACCAGAGGCCCGACGAGTTCGACGTACTGCGTTCGGACACCCACCACGTGACCTTCGGTTTCGGCATCCACCAGTGCCTGGGCCAGAACCTCGCCCGTCTCGAACTCGAAGTGGCGTTCCGGGAACTGCTCACCCGCATCCCCGGCATGCGGCTTGAGGTCGCCGTGGACGAGCTCCCCATCCTCGGCGCGGGCACGGTGCAGCGTGTGCTGTCCCTGCCGGTGGAGTGGTGACACGCCATGCGCGTGCGAGCCGACCGGGAGTCCTGCATCAGCGGCGGCCGGTGCATGGCAACCGTCCCTGAGGTGTTCGACCAGGACGACGAAGGACTCGTCGTCGTCCTGACCCCGAGTCCCGCGCGAGAGCACCGGGACAAGGCGCGCAAGGCCGCCTATCTGTGCCCGGCGCGAGCGATCGACATCACAGAGAGCTCGTCCGCGGACTGAGCCTTCGCGGGGAGTGCCACCGACGGTCCGGACCGAGCGGACGAGAAGGAGAGAGCATGACACCCCAGCCCCCGGCGGAGTCGTCAAGACTTCCGTCGCTCACCGGAATGCGGTTCGCAGCGGCGTTCCTGGTCTTCCTGTGCCATTCCTTCGTCCTCGGGTACTTCCACCGGGACACTGAGGCAGCGTTGCGGCCGTACGCCTTCGCGATCGGCTGGCTCGGTGTGGAGTTCTTCTTCGTCCTCAGCGGTTTCGTCCTGACCTGGTCGGTACGGGAGGGTCAGCCGGCCCGCCGGTTCTGGCGCCGCCGCCTGGCGAAGGTCTACCCGAACCACGTCGTCACCTGGATCGCGGCCTTGGGCCTGGCGCTGTGGGCCGGGCAGAGGGTGGACTTCGCCGAACTGCTGCCGAGCCTCTTGCTGGTGCACACCTGGTACCCACAGCTCGACGTCATCCTCTCGATCAACGTCGTGACCTGGTCCCTCGCCTGCGACCTGTTCTTCTATCTCGCCTTCCCGCTTCTGTACGCCCTCGTCCGGCGCATTCCGGCCCGTCGGCTGTGGTGGGCGGCCGCCTCCGTCGCAGCCGTCATCATGCTTCTGCCGGCGCTCGCGTCCGCGTGGCTGCCCGGTGCTCCGAGGCTGCCGGGACAGGACATGTCGCTCACCCAGAACTGGTTCCTGGTGTCCTTCCCACCCATCCGGGCGCTGGACTTCACACTTGGCATCATCATGGCGCGCATCGTGCGCACAGGCGGGTGGATCCGCTTCGGCCCGGTGCCGGCGCTGGCCCTGCTCGTCCTCGGCTTCGCCGTGCAGACATCCCAGTTTCCCGGGGTGTACAGCCTCACCGCACCGATCGTGGTGCCGCTCGCGCTGCTCATCCCCGCGGTGGCCACGGCCGACGTACGAGGCGGCTTCTCGCCGTTCCGCGGCCGCACGCTGCAGTGGCTGGGCACTGTCTCCTACGCGTCCTACCTCGTGCACTACCTGGTGCTCGCGTACGGGCACACCGCCCTGGGCACGGGGCGGACCTGGGACGCGGTGCCGGCGACCGGCATTCTCGCGGCCCTGTTCGTCGGCACGACCCTGCTCGCGGCGGCGCTGCACCGGTTGGTGGAGGAACCGGGCATGCGGTGGTGGGGGCGCCCCCGCGCCCTGCCGGCGCCCGGCGTCGCGCGCGTTCCGGACGGCGGGAAGGTGCCGACCGTTCCCGAATGACCGAATGAAGGAAGGAACATAGCCCTTGTTCTCCTATCCGCAGGACAGAAGCTGTCCTTATCAGCCGTCGCCCGGATATCAGGAACTCGGACGTGGCGGTCCGCTGCACAAGGTGTCTCTCTGGGACGGCCGGTCGATATGGATGGTCACCGGACATGCGACCGGGCGGAAACTCCTCGCCGATCCGCGTATGTCCGCGGACCGATCCCGGGATGATTTCCCGGTGGTGCTGCCCAGATTCGAGGCGCCCATTTTCAAACCCATCGCCATCATCGGATTCGACCCGCCGATGCATGATGTGCACCGCAGAATGCTGGCCCCGGACTTCAGCCTCAAGCATGTCCGCGAAATGCGCGGCGAGGTCGAGGAACTCACCGGCAGGCTGGTGGACGACATGCTCCGCAAAGGACCACCCGCCGACCTGGTGGAGGACTTCGCGCTGCCGATTCCGTCCATGGTGATCTCCCAGTTGCTCGGAGTCCCGTACGACGACCACGAGTTCTTCGAGGCGAAGACGGTGGGGCTGCTCCAGGCCAAGGACGCGGCCGGCGCGCAGGCGGCCGGCCAGGCGCTCTGGGACTACCTCGACGGGCTCATCGGCGCGCAGGGGCAGGCGCCGGGCGGCGAAGGGGTGCTGGGTCGACTCGCGGGACGGACCGACGACAAGGACCTCAGCCGGGAGGATCTGCTGCGGATCGCCCTTGCTCTGCTGATCGGCGGCCACGACACCACCTCGCAGATGATCGCCCTCGGTGTCGTCACCCTGCTGGAACACCCGGACCAGCTCGCGGCCGTGCGCTCCGACCCCGATGTGCTGCCCGCGGCCGTCGATGAGCTGCTGCGGATGGTCTCGGTCACCGATGTGTCGGGGGTGCGGGTGGCGACCGCGGACATCGAGGTCGACGGCGAGGTCATCAAGGCAGGGGAGGGCGTGCTCGTCTCCTCGTCGATGGCCAACCGGGACCCGGCGGTTTACGAGGACCCATACACCTTCGACGTCCACCGGGGCGCCGGGCGCGGTGGTGCGGCAGCGGCCCGGCAGCATCTCACCTTCGGCTTCGGCATCCACCAGTGCCTGGGGCAGAACCTGGCCCGGATGGAGCTGGAGGTGGCGTTCTCGACGCTCGTCGAGCGGATTCCGCGGCTGCGGCTGGCGGTGCCCGTGGGTGATCTGCCGTCGCGCACCGGCGGAACCATGCAGGGCGTGCACCGGCTGCCGGTCGAGTGGTGACGAGCGCGAGGGAAGGAACGACGATGAGAGTGAGTGCCGACAGAAGCCGTTGCATGGCCGCGGGACACTGCGCGGTGACGGTTCCCGGGGTCTTCGACCACGGCGACGACGGCCTGGTGGTCGTGGTCGACGAGAAGCCGGGCGAGGACTTCCGGAAGGAGGTCGAACTGGCCGTGGAACTGTGCCCGTCCCGGGCGCTGGCGATCACGTCGGAGTAGCGCGGCCGAGGTTTCCCGGGGCGGTCCTCCCGCGGACCGCCCCGGCGCGCGTGCCGGCGCTCACCGGCCGATCGTGTTCACAGCCCGATGTAGCTCATGCTCTGTTCGTTCCAGCGCTCGCCCAGCACCGCGGCCGAGGGCACCGCGGCGGCGATCGCGTCGAGTTCCTCGTCGCGCAGGCGGCGGCGGACCGCGGCGGTGTTCTCGTCCAGATGCGCGACGCTCCTCGTCCCGGGGATCGGTACCACGTCCGGGCCGCGGTGGTGCAGCCAGGCCAGCGCCAGCTGGGCCGCCGTCATACCGAACCGGCTGGTCCGCGCGGCGAGTCGATCGGCCAGAGGGAGGTTCCCCGCGAGGTTCTCCGGGGAGAAACGGGGCAGCCCGAACCGTCGGAAGTCACGCTCCCCGAGCTGGTCCGCCGACCGGACGGCGCCGGCCAGAAAACCGCGGCCGAGCGGCGCGTACGGGACGATCGCGATGCCGAGCCGCCGGCACACGGCGACGATTTCCTGTTCGATGTCCCGGGACCACAGGGACCATTCGGTCTGCAGCGCGGCCACCGGAGCGACCGCATGCGCCCGGGCGATGGTTCCTGGCCCGGCCTCGCTCAGCCCGAACTCCCGGATCTTTCCCGCCGCCTTGAGCTCGGCCAGGGCACCGACGGTCTCCTCGACCGGGACGTTCCGGTCGATCCGGGTGAGCGTGTACAGATCGATGTGGTCGACGCCCAGGCGTCGCAGCGAGGCCTCGCAACTCGCCCTGACATAGGGTGCGTCCCCGCGGATGCCGGTGCCTACGCCCGGACCGGGCCGTACGACGCCGAACTTGGTCGCGATCACCGCCTCGTCGCGGCGCCCGGCCACCGCTTTGCCGAGCAGCTCCTCACCCGCTCCGTGGCCGTAGACGTCCGCGGTGTCGAGGAGCGTGACGCCGAGGTCGAGGGCGCGCCGGATCGTGGTCATCGCCTGACCGGTGTCGACCGGGCCGTAGAACTCGGACATGCCCAGACAGCCGAGGCCCTGGGCGCCCACGGTGAGTGAGCCGATGGAACGGGTGGGAAGGGGCGTCGGGGTCATCGTTCCCCCGTCACTTCTTGTACAGGACGATCGACGACTCGTACGTGGTGTGGGACTCCTGGACGAGCGGCCGGAACTGGCGGAAGCCGACCGCCCCGCGCAGCGGCCCGCTGACGACGACCGCCGGGAAGGTGGCGTGCTCACCGGCTGTCAGCCGTGCGTCGTCGACCAGCCCGCCGGCCCGGACGACGTTTCCGTCGTTGAGCGTGATCTGCTCGCCGAAATACGCGATGAAGTGCTCGTCCTCCTCGCGTCGGTAGAGCATCCGGCCCGCGCCTTCGGTGTGCCCGAGCGGCTCACCGTCGGGGCCGAAGATCTCCAGTTTGACGGTGGCGAAGTCGTTCTCGGTCGGGGTGGTGCCGGTGGGATCCGGGTTGTTCGACTCGTACGCGACCACCTTCTCGGTCAGGTCGCGCAGGATGAGTGACCTGCCGGTGTCGCGGAGGGCGTCAACCCGCGAGGACACGGTCTTGGGGGGTGTGGCGACCAGCGGCAGCAACCAGTCGGACAGGACCTGCAACACCATGATGAGCCCTCCTGATGCGGGATTGGTGCCGATTCCCGCCGACGCTAGGAGGGCACGCTCAAGCCGCTCTAAAGGGCCCGGGCCTCAAGACTCGGGGGAGTGCGCGACGATCCCCTCCAAGACCAGTTGCAGGAACCGGTCGGTGCCGTCCCGACCGCCGGGCAGCGCGTTCTCGCGGACCCAGGCCGCGCCGCTGAGCAGGTCGAACAGTTCGTTCGGGGTGACATCGGCGCGGACCCTGCCCGCTTCCTGGGCGGCGCGGAGCAGCCCGGCGCCGCTGCTGTGCATGGCGGCACACGCGGCGTGTGAGGGCGTGCCCTCGTCGTACATGCTCTGCGTGAGGATGCCGACCAGGCCGCGGAACGTACTGAAGTGGCGTACTGCCCGGCTCATCCACTCCACCAGGGCCTCCAGTGGGTCGTCCGTGGCCAGCGTCTCGGCGTGGGCGACGAGGTCCGCGAGGCCGTCGCGGGTGGCTGCCTCGACCAGCGACGCCCGGTTCGGGAAATGGCGGTAGAGGGTGCCGATCGCGACGCCGGCCCGGGCGGCGATGTCCTCCAGGGAGGCCTCGGAGCCCTCGGCCTCGAAGGCTTTGCGGGCGGCGGCGAGGATCGCGTCGTAGTTGCGGGCGCCGTCCGCCCGCTTCGGGCGCTGCGCGATGTAGGGCGGGTTGTCTGCCACGGTGCCTCCACTTGACTACCTGAGGTCGCCTCAGGTTAACTGCACTCGCTTAACCTGAGGCTGTCTCAGCATAGTATCCGGCGCAGACCGTGGAGGACTCATGACCGCAGACACCGTTTCCGGAGACATTCCGGCCGAGGGCGCACCACCACGGACATCCTGGGCCCTCGCGCTCACGGCGATCGTCGGCGCCGAATTCATGCTTCAGCTCGACGGCACCATCGTGAACGTCGCCCTTCCGGCCCTCCAGGACGATCTCGGCGTCTCGGTCACCTCTGCCTCCTGGGTACCCAACGCCTTCCTGCTGGCCTTCGGCGGACTCCTGCTCTTCGCCGGCCGCCTCGGCGACGTCTTCGGCCACCGTAAGGTCTTCCTCGGCGGCATCTCCCTCGTCGTCGTCGCCTCCTTGATCGCCGGCCTCGCCCCCAACCTTGAACTCCTGCTGGTCGGGCGTGTCCTCCAGGGCGCCGGCGCCGCCATCGCCGGCCCCACCGGACTCGCCCTGCTCGCCGTCGTCTTCGAGGGCGAACGCCAACAGCGTGCCTTCGGCCTCTACTCCACCGTCACCGGCCTCGGTGCCTCCGCAGGCATGGTGCTCGGCGGCGTGCTGACGTGGGTGGGAGACTGGCGCTGGAGTCTGCTGGTCAACGTCCCCGTCGGCCTCGCCATTGTGCTGGTCACCCTCAAGGCCCTGGGCGTCAAGGACGACGCCACTCGCTCCCGCTCGCTCGGGCTGCCGAGCGCCGTGCTCGTCAGCGGAGCCGTTACCACCCTCGTATACGGGTTTGTGCACGCCGCGGAGAAGGGCTGGGGCGACACCTGGACGATCGTGGCGCTGGCGGCCTCGGCCGCCCTGTGGGGCGCGCTCTTCACCGTCGACTCGCGGAACGCGGAACCGCTGCTGCCAGGACGGATCTTCGCCGACAGGGTGCGCGCCGGATCATTCCTGAACCTGCTGCTGCTCGCCGCCGTGCTGACGAGCTACCTCATCTACCTGGTGCAGTACCTCCAGGGCGTGCTCGATCTGAACGCCCTGGAGAGCGGCCTCGCCATCCTGCCTTTCGGTATCGCCCTGTTGATCACCACTCAGGTCCTCACGAAGTACCTCGCCGCGATCGACCTCAAGCTCCGCGCGATCGGCGGCCTCGTCGTCGTCCTGGCAGGGGTGGCCTGGCTGAGCCTGCTCGACGAGAACAGTTCGTACGCTGCCGGGGTCCTGCCGCAGATCGTGCTCATCGGCATCGGCGTAGGGGTGGCCATCATCCCCTTCAACATGATCATCCTGACGACGGCTCCCCCCGAGTACGCCGGAGTGACCGCCGGAGTGCTGCAGACCGCTCTGACCATCGGAGGCTCCGTCGGCCTCGCCGTGCTGCTGATCCCTTTCACGGCCGGCGACAACTCCATTGCCGCGAACATCTCCTCAGTGTTCGTCTGGGCCTCCTTCCTGACCGTTCTCGCTCTCGTTGTCGCTGTCCTGTTCTGGTACGGCCCTGGCGCCAGGAAACCGGCACCTGCGTCACAGGACTGAGCCCCCGTCCCGCAGGGACGAAGCAGTGCGTCGGCTGAGCCCCGCCTACTGCTTGGGGCAGTTCCATGAAAGTTATGTTGCGGGATAAACCTCCCTCACGGAGCGCTCCTATGCTGCTGAATGCCTCTGCGGCCCCCAGGACCCCGTTGGGCGTCCGGACCGCAGTCGCAGACAGCGGAAGGAGACTGACCGACATGGTCACCGCCATCGCAGGGAGGCAAGTCCGCACCACCGTCCGTCGCAAGGAACTGGAGGCACTCAGGCACCTGGTCCGATCGGCGACCACAGGCCGCTGCGCGACCGTGGAACTCATCGGAGATCCCGGATCCGGCAAGACCGCCCTGCTGACCGAACTCGCCTC
Source organism: Streptomyces sp. 2A115 (assembly GCF_052245575.1). Taxonomy (NCBI): domain Bacteria; kingdom Bacillati; phylum Actinomycetota; class Actinomycetes; order Kitasatosporales; family Streptomycetaceae; genus Streptomyces; species Streptomyces sp. 2A115. The sequence goes on from NZ_JBQQCG010000082.1 coordinate 39,046, forward strand.
GGAGGCACGGCGTGAGGGCGTTGCCGTCCTGCGCGGCCTGTGCGCCGAGCCCACTCAGGAACGGGCGCCCTTCTGGCCGTTCGTCGAAGCCCTGGGCGGCCTCGAAACCCCCGGCGTGTTCGGCCGCGGTGGCCCCACAGGCCCCCTGCCCGTGGCCGCCTCCCTGTTGCGCAGCCTCACACAGCCGCCTCAAGACCCCGATGCCCTCGCCCCCGCAGGCCACGGACTCACCCGCCGTTGCCAGTACTTCGCCGAGATCCGCCGCATGCTCGCGAACTGTGCGGCTGCCGCGCCACGCGGCCTGCTGCTCGTCCTCGACGACTTCCACTGGGCTGATTCCTGCTCCGTACGGCTCTTGGAGACACTGACGCGCCGACCGGTCGGTGGCCTCGCGGTCGTGGTGGCGCACCGGCCGAGGCAGGCTCCGCCCGGCCTGCGCGTCGTCCTGCAGCACGGCGTCGAACTCGGCACCGTCGACGAGGTGAGCCTGGCTCCGCTGACGCTCGCGCAGTGCGCCGACCTGCTCCGCACCCCACCCGACGCGGCCGGACTGCGGCAGCTGTACGAGCGCAGCGGCGGCAACGCCCTCTATCTCACAGTCCTCGCTGCCGCCGGCGGCCCATCTGACGACCCCACGCATGTGGGCGTGCGACGAGGTTTCGAGAACCGGCTCCTCGCGGAGTGTGCGCTCCTCAATGCGGACGTGCTGATCGCCGCACACGCCGCGGCCGTGCTCGGCGAGACCTTCGACGTGGACTCCGTCGCGGCCGTCGCCCAGCTGAGCCAGGACGAGACCTGCCGGGCCCTGGGCATCCTCAGGAGCCGTGACCTGGTGCGTGCGGTGCCCGGCACCGGTGCCCTGGCCTTCCGCCATGCCCTGCTGCGCGACTTCCTGTACGCGGAGGCCGACTCCTGCTGGCGTGCGGCCGCCCACCGCAGGGCCCTGTCCCACCTTTCCGAACTCGGTGCCCCGCCGATGGACCGGGCCCCGCACGCCGTACTGTCGGGCGCACTCGCGAGCCCGATGGACGAGGCCGTGCTCACCGCCGCCGTGAAGGAAGCCCTGCCCGTCGGCCGGACGGCGCTCGCGGCACAGTGGACCATGTACGCGCTGCGCCTGCACCGCGTCGGCCGCCTGCGTGGCCTCGCCCCCGACTCGGCGCAGCCCGGCTGTGAGCTCTGGCTGCCGGTCGTGCGGGCGCTGGCGGCGAAGGGTGATGTCACACGGCTGCGTGCGCTCGTCAGGGAAGTTCTCGCTGTTCTCGCGGACCAGCCGGACGCGGTCCGGGTCTCTGCCGTCGCCTCGCTCGCCAGGGTGCAGGCGGCGCTCGGACTGCCCGAGGAGGCACACGCGCTCATCACCTCCACGCTCTCCGCCCTGCGCGGTGGGGGAGAGTCCGAAGCCGTGCTCCACGTCCAGTCCCAACTCGTGTGGGTGCTCGCCGGCCAGCTCCCGCCGCGCGCCGACGTGGAGGTGCTGGCCCGGCACACGGTCCGGGCCACTCCCGTCACGGCCGCGGGCGCGCTCGTCCTGCGCGGGCTGAGCGCGGTCTTCGCCGGAGACCTGTGTGCCGCGGAGACCGCCCTCGACGAGGGCGCCCAGGTCCTGGACGGCCTGGAGCCCGAGGGCCCCGACGGGGACGCGTTAACCGGATATCTGCTCGTGCTGGCCTGCGCCGAATCGGCGATGGGGTGGTACGGGCCCGCGCAGGCGCATGTGGAGCGCGCCCTGGCCGAGGCGCGGCTCCGGGGCGATCTGCCACTGCTGCCCGCCCTGCTGAATGTCCTGGCATACGTCGACTACCAGGCCGGACAGATGTCCGAGGCCCTGGAAGCGGCCCAAGAGGCCCGTGCCGCCGCACTCTCGGCCGGCCGTGACCACCTCGTGGCGCTCGCCGATGCCGTGACGGCCGCGGCCTGGGCATGGCTGGGGGACAAGGCGCCTGCCGGAGCACGCGGCGCGATACCGGAGGTCGCGACGGGCGATGTCCCGAGGGCATCCGTCATCGCGCTCCTCCACGCCGAGGCGGCGCTGGCGGCGGGCGACGGTGCCACGGCCCTCGCACTGCTCCTGCCCGGGCGCGAGGCGCGGCGCGTACCTGAGCCTCCGTCGATTCTCGCCGTGCCGGGTGTACGAACTGCTGGCCGCCGCATCAGTGGCCACAGGCAACAGCGCGCAGGAGTGGGCGGACCGTGCGGAGTCCGTCGCCGCCACGCTCAACGTGGCGGAGCAGCGCGGCCACGCCCTGCTCGCCCGCGGGCATGTGCTGCTCGCCCGCTCGCTCCCGGCGGAGGCGACGCACTGCTATGACGAGGCCTACGCTCTGCTCGGCGAGACCGCCGCCGGCATGCGGGCCAGAGACCTCGCCCGTACCGCCTCACTGTCCTGCCGCGGCGGAAACCCGGATGCGATGGGGGAACTGACACCCCGGGAACGGGAGGTGGCGGAACTCGCGGGGGAGGGGTTGAAGACCAAGGAGATCGCCGAGCGGTTGTTGGTCAGCCCGCGGACGGTCGACGTTCACCTCACCCGCATCTACAGCAAGCTGGGTGTCAACACCCGGGCAGCGCTGGTGCGATTGATGACCAAGGCGGCCTGAGGGCGTGTCCTCGCCCCCAGGCCGTGGATCAGCCCGCCATGGGCAGGTCGAGAAGCCGGTCGGAGGTGAGGATGGCCTGGTGCAGCCTTTGCAGCGAGCGATGCGGTTCCAGGCCGAGTTCGGCCCGCAGCACCCGTTGGGCGCAGCGGTAGACCTGCAACGCCTCGGCCTGGCGCTCCGACCGGTACAGCACAAGCATCAACTGCCGGTAGAACGACTCACGCAGCGGGTACTGGGCGGTCAGGGTACTGAGCAGGCCGATTACCTCGCGGTGTCGGCCGAGTGCGGTGCGAGCCTCGACCGAGAGCTCCAGACATTCCAGACGCTCCTCCTCCGCCCACGTCGCGAACGAACCGAGTACGGGTCCTTCCGCGGTCCCGTCCAGTACAGGGCCGCGGATCATGGGCAGGGCATGTTCGAAGCTCGCCAAGGCTTCCTCGTGCCGCCCGGCCGCGCGCAGCTCACGTCCGAGCCGCACTGCTTCCTTGAACTCGCCCACGTCCCACAGGGCGTCACCTCGCCGCAGTTCATAGCCGGCGGGCCGGGTGACGATGGCCTGGCCGTGCGGATCACCGGCGCCGGCCAGGAACTTGCGCAGCTGCGATATGTAGACGTGGAGGGCGGCCGAGGCCCGGCGCGGAGGCCGGTCCCCCCACAGTTCCGTGATCAGTTGTTCCTTGGTGATGACTCGGCCGTCTCCGATCAGAAGCGTGGCCAGGGTCGTCTCTACCTTCGGGGCGGACAGCGAGAAGCTCTGCTCCGCGTGGCGAATGCGGAGAGGCCCCAGCAGGTCGTAGCGCATTGAGTCCTCGTCCAGTCGGGGAACAGGTGTTTGTACTTCACATGGTGATTCACTGTCATCTCTGCCCCGGGGTCCGCGCATCGGGGAAAGTACGTACGTAGTGGCAATCAGGCGGATCCGGCGGACGCGGACCGGCGAATTTGGTGGTGCTTTGGCGCCCGGCGTCACAGTGAAGGGATGCCGCTGATCCTGCTTCGCTTCCTGACGGCTCTGTGGGAAGCGCTCCTCGCCTACGGTCGACTGTGGGTCCACATCCCGGACGCACCGCCCGCCACCCCTGGCGGCCCCGGATACGGGCACCCGGAACGGCTCTGCCCGCTGACCCCACTGACGGAGGAGGAATCGGTCATCTGGAGCGACATCTCTTCTCCCTACCGCTCAGGCGGGCCCTACCGCTGAGGCGGGAAGGAGAAGCCGGTCCACCGACGGGGCACCGCTGTCCCTGTCGGCGAGGATCGGAAAAGGGAGCGCGGACCTGTGCCTACAGGAGACCTGTCAGGGCGCCTCTGGAACGGGTGCGGAACCGCGATCACGCGGGCGTTCTCGCCCTGGCCTCGATCCCCGCGATCTACGGCCTGACCGAGGAGCCGTACATCGTCCTCAGCGCGAACGCCTTCGCGCTGATGGGCCTTCGGCAGCTGTACTTCCTGATCGGCGGCCTGCTCAAGAGGCTCGTCCACCTCTCCTACGGGCTGTCGATCATCCTCGGCTTCAATGGCGCCAAGCTGGCCCTGCACGCCCTGCACGAGTCGGGAGTCCATGTCCCGGAGATCAGCATCCCGTTCTCGCTCGGTTTCATCGTCCTGGTGCTCGCCGTGACGACCTTCACCAGCCTGCGGGCCTCGAAGAAGCAGGATCAGGGAGCGGGGCGTGCGTGCGATCGCAAGGCGCCGGAAGGCCCTCGCAGCGGAGCTACCAGGGCGTTTCGGCAACGCGGCGAGCGTGCGTGCCGCGCCCCGCGAGCCCAGATCACAACCCCACACAGGCCCTAGGGTGGGCGGAGTGACGAACAACAGCAGGCCACGCCCCGGACCGGACGCCCGCAGGCCCTTCGCCGTATTCGATCTCGACAACACCCTCGCCGACACCGCTCACCGGCAGCGGTTCCTGGAGCGCGAGCCGAAGGACTGGGACGCCTTCTTCGCGGCGGCGCCGCAGGATCCGCCGCTCGCCGAAGGCGTGACCCTCGCGCTGAAGCACGCGGAGGAGTGCGAGCTCCTCTATCTCACCGGGCGGCCCGAGCGCTGCCGCAAGGACACGGTGGCCTGGCTCGCCGCCCAGGGCCTGCCCGAGGGACGCGTCCGGATGCGACGCAACGACGACCGCAGGCCCGCCCGGCGCACCAAGCTGGAGATCCTCCGCGAGCTCGCCCGGAACCGTGAGATCCGGGTGCTCGTGGACGACGACGAACTCGTGTGCGAGGACGCCGAGCGGGCGGGCTTCACCGTCGTACGGGCGCGCTGGGCGGCCACGTCCGGAGCGCTGAAGGAGGCGCAGGAGCGGGAAGGGCGGACCTGACCCGGGGTCGCCGACCGGTCAGTCCGCGTCCTCCAGGCGGAAGCCGACCTTCAGGCCGACCTGGAAGTAGTGGATCTCTCCGTTCTCGATCTGGCCACGGACCTGCGTGACCTCGAACCAGTCCAGGTTGCGCAAGGTCTGCGAGGCCCGGGAGATCCCGTTGCGGATCGCCTGGTCGATGCCCTCCGGCGAGCTCCCGACGATCTCGGTGACCCGATAGGTGTGGTCGGACATGCGGGTACTCCTCTCCGCCGTGGCCCGTGTGCCACGCGTCACTCCACGGTGCCGTACGCGACGGCGGACCGCGAGATGTGGACCGCGAGATGCAAAGCCGTCACCGGGCCACGCTCAGCGACAGCGCGAACCTCCCCTCCGCGTCCGTCCACCAGTGCGTGAGCTCCAGCCCCTGCGCGGCCAGTTCACCGCGTACGCCCTCCTCGCGGAACTTCGCCGACACCTCGGTCCGCAGCTCCTCGCCCTCCGCGAAGTCGACGGCGAGATCGAGCGCGGGGATCTTCACGGTCAGCGCCGAATCGGCCCGCAGCCGCATCTCGATCCACTCGCGCTCGGCGTCCCAGAGGGCGACATGGGTGAAGTCGTCGGGGTCGAAGTCGGCGCCGAGTTCCCGGTTGACGACGGTCAGCACGTTCTTGTTGAACGCGGCCGTCACACCGGCCGCGTCGTCGTAGGCGGCGACCAGCACCGACTCGTCCTTGACCAGGTCCGTGCCGAGCAGCAGGGCGTCGCCGGGCGACAGCAGGGAGCGCACGGACGCCAGGAACGTCGCGCGCTCGGCCGGCAGCAGATTGCCGATCGTGCCGCCCAGGAACGCGACGAGCCGCGGCCCGGGCGTGCCGGGCAGCGCGAGTCCGCCGGTGAAGTCGGCGATCAGCGCGTGCACATCGAGCGACGGGCGCTCGGCGATCAGCGCGTGTCCGGCCTGGGTGAGCGCGCTCTCGCTGACGTCGACCGGCACGTACGTGTGCAGGCCGGACAGGGCGTCGAGCAGGTGCCGGGTCTTGTCGGAGGAGCCGGAACCCAGCTCGACCAGGGTGCGCGCGCCGGTCGCCGCGGCGATCTCCGTGGCCCGGGCGACGAGGATCTCGCGCTCGGCGCGCGTGGGGTAGTACTCGGGCAGTTCGGTGATCTTCTCGAAGAGCTCGCTGCCGTGGGCGTCGTAGAACCACTTCGGCGGGAGCGTTCTGGGTGTGCGGGTGAGGCCGTGCAGGACGTCGGCGCGCAGCGCGGCGTCGGTGGCGTCCTCGGGAAGGGTGCGGGTGACGAGGAAGGGACTCACGAAGTGGGCTCCTTGGGCGGGGCTGAGGGCAGATGTTCTTCGACGTCCTTGAGCGGCGTGAGCAGGACGTCCGTGCGGCTCGCGGCCAGCAGGTGGCGGTCCGGCACCTCCTGCCAGTGCGGATCGTCGTCGTAGGGCTCGGACGCCACGACGGTGCGACGCCCGGGTTCGGTCAGGTACCAGAGGGTGTCGCCCCAGGTGGTGGCGGCGATCACCTCTCCGTTGGTGAGCAGGAGGTTGAGCCGTGAGCCGGGGGCCGCGGCCGCGACGTCGAGGACCGTGTCGGCGAGCGCCTGGCCCTCCTCGTCGCCGCCGCGCAGCCGGTGCAGGACCAGGGCCCAGACGAGGGCCGAGTCGCAGCGCGCCTCCATCGACAGCAGCTCGGCGGGCGGCAGGGTCCCCACGAGCGGTGCCAGGGAGCGCGGCCAGCCGCTGACCGCGCCGTTGTGGCTGAACAGCCAGGGACCCGCGGCGTACGGCGCCGCCGCGGCCTCCCCGTCCGCGCCCGCCACGGTCGCGTCGCGCACCGCCGCGAGCAGCGCGCCTGAGCGCACCACCCGCGCCAGGTCGGCGAACGACTGGTCACCCCAGATCGGGCCGGTACGCCGGTACCGCGCGGGCACCGGATCCCCTTCGGCGTACCAACCGACGCCGAAACCATCGGCGTTGACGGTCCCGTGCCGTTGGCGCCGCGGCTCCCACGACTGCCGGAACAGGCTGTGCGCCGGTTCCACCAGGAGCCTGCCGAGCGGCTCCTCGTGTCCCAGAAAGGCGAGATGACGGCACATCAGGACGTACCCGCATCCCTGGCGGTACGGAATCCGGAGAAGATCTGCCGCCGGATCGGATAGTCCCAGTTGCGGAACGTCCCCCGGCAGGCCACCGCGTCGACCGCGAACGAACCGCCGCGCAGCACCTTGGACTCCGATCCGAAGAAGACCTCCGAGTACTCCTTGTACGGGAACGCCGTGAACCCCGGGTAGGGAAGGAAGTCGCTCGCCGTCCACTCCCATACGTCGCCGATCAACTGCCGTACGCCGAGCGGTGATTCGCCCTCCGGGTAGCTGCCCGCCGGGGCCGGGCGCAGATGGCGCTGGCCGAGGTTGGCGTGCTCGGGCGTGGGGTCGGCGTCGCCCCACGGGTAGCGAGTGGAGCGGCCGGTCGCCGGGTCGTGGCGGGCCGCCTTCTCCCACTCGGCCTCACTGGGCAGGCGCCGGCCGGCCCAGCGGGCGTACGCGTCGGCCTCGTACCAACTGACGTGCAGCACCGGCTCGTCGGACGGCACGAGCTCGGTGACGCCGAAGCGCCGCCGCAGCCACTCCCCGCCCTCGCGGCGCCAGAACAACGGCGCCTCGATGGAGTGTTTCTGGATATGGGACCAGCCGTCGGGCGCCCACCAACGCGGGTCGGCGTAGCCGCCGTCCGCCATGAACGCCTGGTACGCGCCGTTCGTCACCGGAGTGGTGTCGATGAAGAACGGCGGCACGAGGCGCTGGTGCGCGGGCCGTTCGTTGTCCAGCGCCCATGGCTCGGTGGACGTGCCCATCGTGAACGGGCCGCCGGGGACCAGCACTTCGGCCGGTCCGGTGAACAGCGGGGCGGGCACGGGGTCCGGCGCCGTCAGGGCCGCCGGGCCCTTGCGCAGCTGATGAGTGATCAGCATCGTTTCGTCGTGCTGCTGTTCGTGCTGGGCGATCATGCCGAAGGCGAAGCCCGCCTCGGTCAGCCGTGTGCCCCGGAACGCCGTGCTCTCCAGGACGTCCAGCGCGCGGCCGCGCACCTCGGCGGCATAGTGGCGGGCCTCGGCGGGCGGCAGCAGCGGCAGCTTGGGCCGCTCGGCGCGCGGGTGCTCGAACGCGTCGTACAGGCCGTCGATCTCGGGCCGCATCGCGTCACGGCCGGCGACCGTGCGCAGTAGCCACAGCTCCTCCTGGTTGCCGATGTGCGCGAGGTCCCAGACCAGCGGCGACATCAACGGCGAGTGCTGCGCGGTCAGTTCCGGTTCCTCCACACAGGAGGTCAGGAGCGCGGTGCGATCGCGGGCCGTGGTCAGCGCCGCCAGCGCGCGCTCCCTGAGCGTCTCCGGATCCGGGTGGGAAGAGGGGTCGGTCATGTGCGGATGTCCTTCCCGTTGAACGGGTGCCCAGCGCTGTGAGCGCTGTCGAGCAGGTCGTCGGCGGGGCAGCGGCCCCTGGCCACATAGCGGTCGGTGAACTCCGCGACCGCGTCCCGCACCTCGGCGCTCGCGCCGATCCGGGGCAGGGCCTCGGCCGCCGCGGCGAAACAGGCGACGGCCGCCTCGCGCAGCTCGGGATCGGCCAGGCCCGACCGGGCGGCCGCGATCCACAGCGGATTCCGCGGAGCGGCCAGCGAACCGGCCCGCTCCGCAAGGGGTTTGACCGTCCGGTACGCGGTCTCGGCGGCCTCCGCGTCGTCGAACAGCGCCGCCGTCACGGCGAGCGGCACGATCCAGCCGTTCTCGCCGGGCTGCGCGTCGATCATGCGGAGTTCCAGATGGCCGCGCGGGCGCACCGGCGGGAACAGGGTCGTCAGGTGGTAGTCGAGATCCTTCCGGTCCGGCGGAGCGTCGGAGTGGGTCCAGTCGCGGAAACTCAGCCCCTCCGGCACGTCCCAGGGCCCGCTCGGTGCCCGTACGCACATCACCGGAGAGTCGAGGACATGCTGGGCCCAGGCCGTCCGTGGATCGCCGTCGAGGGGCGGGGCGCTCGTCCGGCCCGGCTCCATCGCGGTCCACAGGGACTGCCGGGTGGAACGCCAGCCCGTGCGCTGCCCCTCGGCCATCGGCGAGTGCGCGAACGCGGCCACCAGCACCGCGCCCAGCTGATGCGCCAGCCACCAGCGCCGCCCGTGCCCGAGCGGGCCCGGCTCCTCGTACCCGGCGTCCAGGCACACCTGGACGGAGGCGGAGGTGCACATCATGGCGCGGCCCTCGGGACCCGTGCGGTCGAGGTATCTCTCCATGGCGTCGTAGCGCGGCTCATGGAGGAAACGGCTGGGCGGGTTCCAGGGATCCTGGCCCAGTCCACTGAGGGCGAGACCAGCCTCGCGCAGTGACGCGCGTACGGCTTCGAGGTCGGCGGAGACGGACCCGATGCACTCCATCAGGGAGGCGGCGGGAGCGGAGCTGAGCTCCAGCTGACCCCCGGGTTCGACGGTGAGCGCCGACCGCAGGGGCAGGGTCCGCAGAGCGGCGTACGCCGCTTCGAGACGTTCGGGTGGTACCGGGAGCCGCGGAGAACGCAGCTCGTGGACGAGCCATTCGAGTTCGACACCGAGGGAGCGGGGCGGACCGGTCTTGAAGCAGATGCCATGGACCAGCGCCTCCACTTCGGCCTCGGTGACGGCGGAGCGGTGCTCCGTACAGTCACTCACCGAATCGGACATGTCGGGATCCTCCTGAGATTCCATCCATGCCGCCGGTCCGGCGTCGGATGGGCCGGGCCGGCAGTCGCTCGTCCTACCCAAGACGTTCGCGGCGCCTCGCACAAGGGTGCGTATCGTCGCTTTTGGGGTTGGGAAACTCTGTTGCGGCGCTGTACCAGGATCGCTCACCATTCGTTCATGGGCACGACGGGGGACGTGAACGGGGACATGGCGGGGGAGACGGGGGAGATCGCGCGGGGCGCGCTCATGGCGCGTACAGGGGTGGCGCCATGAGCGCCCGCCTACGCGGGATCGCGCGGCAGACGGAGGAGATCGTCGCGGCGGGTTCGTACCGCGCGTCCGACGGACGCACGGTGTCGATCGCCGCGGCGGTGGCCGCCGCGCGGGAGGGCACGCGGATGTACGGGCCCGGGCCCGTGGAGATGCCGGAGGGCTCGCGAGTCGGTCCCGCGGACTCGTCGTTCGACGCGGTGTTCCTCGATACCGTGTTCGAGGTGACGGGTGAGAGCAGCCTGGAGGCGGCACGGCGGCTGCCCGGTCCGGTCGCGGTGTTGAACTTCGCCTCGGCCCGCAATCCCGGCGGCGGCTACCTGAACGGTGCGCAGGCCCAGGAAGAGGCCCTGTGCCGGGCCTCCGCGCTCTACGCGTGCGTGGTGCGGGCCCGTGAGTTCTACGACCACCACCGGGCGCACCGCGATCCCTTCTACACCGACCGGGTGATCCACTCACCCGCCGTCCCCGTCTTCCGTGACGACCGGGGACAGCTGCTCGACGAGCCGTACACCGCCGGATTCCTGACCGCCGCCGCGCCCAACGCCGGAGTGATCCTGCGCACCGCGCCGGAGCGCACGGCCGAGCTGCCGCGCGCCCTCGCGGCGCGGGCCGAGCGGGTGCTCGAGACGGCCGCGGCGCAGGGCTACCCGCGGCTGGTGCTCGGCGCCTGGGGCTGCGGGGTCTTCCAGAACGACCCGGAGCAGGTGGCGGGCGCGTTCCGCGCGCTGCTCGGGGACGGCGGCAGGTTCTCCGGGGCCTTCGAGCACGTCGTGTTCGGCGTCCTGGACCGTACGCGGGGAGCGGTGGTCCGAGGCGCCTTCGAGCGGGCGTTCAAGGACGTTCAGCGCCAGCCGTAGCGCTCCCGCAGCCGGTGCACCACCAGGTTGAACCGCATCCGGTCCAGTGCGCACGCCTCCCGGCGCATGCCCTTCTCGCGCAGGCGCAGCACCCGGTCCACATCCACCCACGAGTCGCGCCCCGACCGGTCCCACGGCCCGCTGCCGATCGGCACCCACTCGCGGTCCCCGTCGTGCCGCTTGCTCGACAGCTGCACGGCGAGGAACGTGCCCGCGGCCTCGCGGGCGACCACGAGCACCGGCCGGTCCTTGCCCCGGCCGTCGTTCTCCTCGTAGGGCACCCAGGTCCAGACGATCTCGCCGGGGTCGGGGTCACCGTCGTGCGCTGGCGAGTACTCCGTGCGGACCCGGCCCACCTTGCGGGCTTCGGCCTCGATGGTCGCGGAGGGCCCGTAGCGGCCGGGGACTTCGGACGCGTGCGCGTCATCGGTGAAGGCAGTCACGCGGATCACGGTAGAGCGTGGGCGGGCCGAATCGACGGGCGGGGCGCACTTCCTCGACCGGCATCCTCTCCGAGTGCGGCGCGGCCGCGGTGCCGTTGAACGCGGAAGTCCCCTACCGGCTCGGGGCGTGGTCTACGGCCCGGTGGACGGCCTGAACTCCGGTACGGGGGCGTCGAATTCACTGGTCGGCCACTGCTCGTACCACCGCAGATCCGCCTCCAACTGTGCGGCCAGCGACACCAGGAGCGGCTCGCTGTTCGCGGGGCCGAGGAGCTGCGCGCCCACGGGCAGGGAGCCCTCGACGAAGCCGGCGGGGACGTTCACGCCGGGCCAGCCCAGCACATTCCACGGCCAGGCGTACGGGCAGGCGGCGATCATGGCCCGGTCGGTGCCGAAGCCGCTCAGATCATGCAGGGCGCCGATCCGCGGCGGGGGAGCGGCCGTCGTCGGGGCGAGAATCACGTCGTACGTGTCGAAGAGCGCGCCGATCCGCCGATGCAGCCTCGCCTCGGCGCGCCGGGCCGCCCGCAGCGGGGGGCCACCGAGCAGCCGGCCCATCCGGGCGGCGTCGCGGGTGCGCCGGTCGAGCAGGGCGGGGTAGGGCGCCTCGCGCACGCGCTCGGCGATTCCGGCCGTGGCGCGTGGGACGAAGGCCAGCCCGATCTGGCCGTACGGCGGATCCGCCTCCTCGACCTCGTGCCCGAGCGCGGCCAGCCGCTCGGCGAGCGCGACCACCCGGGCCCGTACGTCGGGCCGCAGCCGCGCGGGCAGCGCCGTGAACGGCGGCTTGAGCGAGAGCGCGATCCGCAGCCTGCCGGGCTCCCGGCCCACCGCGTCCGAGACGCGCAGCGTGAGCGGGCGATGCAGATCCTGCGCGTGGTTGCCGCTCGCCGCGTCCAGGAGCAGGGCGGCGTCCTCGACCGTACGGGCGAGCGTGCCGTTGACCGTGATCCCCTGGAACGACTCCGCGCGCGGCCAGGTCGAGATCCGGCCGCGCTGCGGCTTGATGCCGATCAGATGCGTCCACGAGGCCGGGATCCGCACCGAGCCCGCCCCGTCCGAGCCCAGCGCGGCCGGTACCAGACCCGCCGCGACCGCGGCCGCCGAACCGCCGGACGAGCCGCCCGGCGTGTGCTCGCGGTGCCACGGGTTGCGGGTCTCACCGAAGGCCGGCCCCTCGGTGAAGGGCCACTGCCCGAACTCGCAGGTGTTGGTCTTGCCCACGACGATCGCCCCGGCCGCCCGCAGCCGGCGTACCGCCTCGCCGTCCTCGGTCAGGGGCGGGAACTCCCCGCGGCAGCCGAACGCCGTGGGCTCGCCCGCCACGTCCATGTCGTCCTTCACCGCCACCGGCACCCCGAGCAGCGGCCGGCGCCCGCCCGCCGCCAGCTCCGCGTCCGCCGCGTCGGCCTCGGCGAGCGCCGCCTCGGCCCGCACCAGGCGGAAGGCGTTCACCGAGCCCTGCGTCGCGTTGATCCTGGCCAGGGCCTCCTCTGCGAGTGTCCGTGAGGACACCGCTCCTTCGGCGAGGGCACGAGCGCACTCCGCCAGGCCTGCGGCGCGGTCGGGTGTCATACGGGCCACCTCCAGAAGAACGTTGTCTACTGAACGGTAACGTTCGGTCGGGCGATGCGGTACGGGACGGGGAAGTTCCTTCACGGGGGCGGTAGTTCGTGCTGCTCGTCGGCCGGGTGGCGCTACGGAGGTTGACTTCGAGCGTGCTCCAAGATCTAGCGTGGTCGAATATCTGACGTCATGCGAGTCGGTGACGGTCCGACCGCGATCTCAGGGTGAAACGGAGACGGCTATGCGGGTGGGCGTTCACATCAACCGGTTCAACCATCCGCGAGGCGCGGCCGCGCTCGGTCCCGAGCTGGCCGCGGCGGGCGCCGCCGCCGAAGAGGCGGGCGTCAGCTGGCTCTCGGTCATGGACCACTACTTCCAGATGGAGTTCAACGGCGGCGCCGAGGACGCCATGCTGGAGGCCTACACGACCCTCGGCTTCCTCGCGGCCCACACCTCCACGGTCCAGCTCGGCACGCTCGTCACCGGGGTGTCGTACCGCCATCCCGGACTGCTGGCCAAGATCGCCACCACGCTCGACGTCGTGTCCGGCGGCCGGGCCGCCCTGGGCATCGGAGCGGCCTGGTACGACCGTGAACACGAGGGCCTGGGCGTGCCGTTCCCGGCGCTCGCGGAGCGGTTCGAGCGGCTTGAGGAGACCCTGCGGATCTGCCTTCAGATGTGGGACCCGGACAACAACGGTCCGTTCGAGGGCAAGCACTACCAGCTCGCCGAGACCCTCTGCGTACCGGCTCCGGTGAGCACCCCGCGCCCGGACATCCTGATCGGTGGCGGTGGAGAGAAGAAGACGCTCCGGCTGGTCGCACAGTACGGGGACGCGTGCAATCTGTTCGCCTCGTCTGTGGAGGAGGTCGCGCACAAGCTGGACGTGCTGCGCGGGCACTGCGACGCGGTGGGGCGTGAGTACGCCGACGTCCGCAAGACGATCACGCACTCGGGCAGCCTCCAGGGCGAGGCCGAACTCGACGCCTTCACACGGGAGATGGACGGCTACGCGAAGCTCGGCATCGACACCGTGATCATGGGGCCGCGCGTGGACGAGCCGGCCGTCTGGATCGAGCGGTCCGTGGCCCCGGCGGTGCGGCGGCTCGCTGGGCTCGGCTGAACGCTGCCGGGGGCTCCGCCCGGTCGCAGGGGTGCGCCGGCGTGAGGGATTCGTGCGGTGCGGTGTGCGGGTGCGGGTTCGTGGGGGCTGGTCGCGCAGTTCCCCGCGCCCCTAAAGGATTGCGCAGTTCCTCGCGCCCCTAAGAATGCGCAGTTCCCCGCGCCCCTCAAAGGGGCGCCCTCGCCGTGCGTGCCAGTTCGACGAAGTGCTCCAGCACCCGGGCCACGCCGTCCTCGTCGTTGGAGGCGGTGTGGTGGCGCGCTGCCTTCTTGACCTCGGGGTCGGCGTTGGCCATGGCGTACGGGCGGCCCACCGCCCTGAGCATGGGGAGGTCGTTGGGCATGTCACCGAACGCGGCGATGTCGTCCGGGAGTATGCCGAGCTGTGCGCTCCACGCGGTGAGCGCGGTGGCCTTCGTGACGCCCGGCGCGCTGAACTCCACCAGTGCGAGCCCGGTGGAGTGCGTGGTCTCGGCGTCGGCACCCGCGCTGCTCCGTGCCCGGTCGTGGAAGTCGTGCAGCGGCAGCGTCGGATGGTGGGCGAGGATCTTGAAGACGGGTCGCTCGGGGTTCCGCGCGAGCAACTCCTCGGCGGTCCCGATCAGGTCGACGGCCGACTCCCCGTACGACCAGGCGGGGTAGGCCGGTTCGTGCCCGAAGACCGTCTCGTACTCGAAGGCGAAGGACACGCCGGGCACCGTCGCACGCACGCGTGCCATGAGCGGGGCCACTGAGGCGGCCCGGAACGGGGACAGGCGTACGGCCCTACCGTCCGGGGCGTACACGGCGGCTCCGTTCGCGGTGATGGCGAAGTGCCTGCCGATGCCGCTGTGCAGGGAAGGGAGGCTGCGCGGGGGACGGCCGGTGACGAGCGCGAGGCGGATGCCCGCCGCTTCGGCGGCCGCGAGCGCGGCCGCCGTCCGCTTCGAGAGGGTGCCGTCGCTGCGCAGCAGCGTCCCGTCCAGGTCGGTGGCCACGAGTCTCGGCGGCGCGGAGGGGACTGCGGCGGACGTCGTCACGGTGAACCGGCACCTTCCAGGGGATCCGGTGATGCCGGGGGTGACCACCGGGTGGGTGAGTACGACGTGCTGGAGGGGCCGGAACCGAGAAGAGACGGCTCCGGGCCCTCCAGCAGGGTGACGCCAGGGTGTGACGCACAGCTGTGGCGCGCCGCGAGGCGCGTCGGTGTCAGGCGGCGGCGGGCTGAACGGCCTGGCCGTGGACCCGGCTGATGACCTCGGTGAGCTGGGCGGCGACCTCGGCGTCGTCGGCGGGGTGCGTCTCGGCGAAGCGGGTCAGGGAGGCGGGGATGGAGAGCTTGATGTCCTCGAGGACCTTGGCGCCGGCGATGCCCGCGGCCTTGCGGGCCTCGTCCTGCGCCCAGACGCCGCCGAACTGGCCGAAGGCGGTGCCGACCACGGCGAGGGGCTTGCCGGTGAGGGCGCCGACGCCGTACGGGCGGGACAGCCAGTCGATGGCGTTCTTCAGGACGGCCGGGATGGTGCCGTTGTACTCCGGGGAGAAGAGCAGCAGGGCATCGGCGGTGGCCGCGGCTTCGCGCAGC
>NZ_JBQQCG010000083.1:0-54421 GCF_052245575.1 Streptomyces sp. 2A115
GGTGGGAGGGCGAGCGGGGGCGGGCTACGGAAGGGTCAGAACCTCGGCCCCGCTGTCCGTGACGACCAGCGTGTGCTCGAACTGCGCGGTCCGCCTGCGGTCCTTGGTCACGACCGTCCAGCCGTCGTCCCACATGTCGTACTCGTGCGTCCCCAGCGTGAGCATCGGCTCGATCGTGAACGTCATGCCCGGCTGGATTACGGTCGTCGCGTGCGGGCTGTCGTAGTGCGGGATGATCAGCCCCGAGTGGAACGACGAGTTGATCCCGTGCCCGGTGAAGTCCCGTACGACCCCGTAGCCGAACCTCTTCGCGTACGACTCGATGACCCGCCCGATGATGTTGATCTGCCGGCCGGGCTTGACCGCTTTGATCGCACGGGTGAGGGACTCGCGGGTCCGCTCGACGAGCAGCTTGCTCTCCTCGTCCACGTTCCCGACGAGGTATGTGGCGTTGTTGTCGCCGTGTACGCCGCCGATGTACGCCGTCACGTCGAGGTTGATGATGTCGCCGTCCCGCAGGACCGTGGAGTCGGGGATGCCGTGACAGATGACCTCGTTCACGGAGGTGCACAGGGACTTCGGGAAACCGCGGTAGCCGAGCGTGGACGGGTAGGCGCCGTGGTCGCACATGTAGTCGTGGGCGACCCGGTCCAGTTCGTCCGTGGTGACGCCGGGAGCGATCAGCTTCGCGGCCTCCTCCATCGCCCGTGCGGCGATCCGGCCCGCGGTGCGCATCGCCTCGATCGTCTCGGGCGTCTGGACCTCCGGACCGGTGTACGGCGTGGGGGCGGGCTTGCCCACGTACTCGGGACGCCTGATGTTTCCCGGGACGGGACGGATGGGAGAGAGCTCCCCTGGTACGAGCAGCGACTGGCCAGACATGGCAGCGAGTCTAACCAGCGGGTGTGGGGGACGATGTCTCTGGCGAAAGGAGCCTGAGTCATGGCCCTGTTCAAGAAGCGGACGGTCGGAAAGCCGGGCGAGTGGTACTACTGCCTGCAGCACAAGAAGGTCGAGGAGGGCCCGGAGTGCCCCGCGAAGGACCGCTTCGGCCCGTACGCGTCCCGAGGCGAGGCCCAGCACGCGATGGAAATCGCCCGCGAACGCAACCTTGAGTGGGAGAACGACCCACGCTGGCACGACTCCGCTGCGCGGGGCTCGGAAGAGGACTGAACGCCGCTGAACGCCGTTCCGCGGCGAATTTCCTCCGCCCACCCGCCCCTGTCAGGGCGGGTGGGCGCCCCACAAGGGGCGCGGGGCTGTGACATATGCGGCTCCGCCGCGTGGGCGAGCTCAGCTCCCACATCCCGCAGCATAGGAACCGGCGTCCGCCCCGTAAGGGGCGCGGGGAACTGCGCGACCAGCCCCCACCCACCCGCAGACAAACAACCGCCCAACCGCCCAACCGCCCCCACCCACCCGCAGACGAACAACCGCCCAACCGCCGGCGGCAACCCGCAGACGAACAACCGCCCAACCGCCGGCGGCAACCCGTGGCCTACGAGCCGCCCGCAGCCGCCCCCTCCCGCGCCTCCTTCAACCGCACCGCATGCTCATTCGTCCGCACGTCATACGTCATGAGTTTCGGAAGGCACAACGCGAGTGCCCCCACCGCCGCCACACACAGCACACCCCCGGCCCAGATCGACGCCCGAACGTTCAGCAACGCTGCCATCCCACCGGCCCGCACCTGCCCCAGCTGCGGCCCGACCGAATACGACAGCAACTCGATCCCGGCCAGCCGCCCCCGCAGCTCGTCCGGAATCGTCTGGTTCCACATCGCCGCCCGGAAGATCCCGCTGACCATGTCGAAGCACCCGCCGAGAGTCAGGAAGAGCAGCACCAGCCAGACGTTGTGCACCGCGCCCGCGGCCACCATCGCCAAACCCCAGAACGCCGCCGCCAGCACCACCATCCGCCCGTGCCGATGAACCCGCGAGGTCCACCCACTCGTGAGGCTCACCAGCAGCGCCCCGGCGGGCAGCGCCGCGTACATCAGCCCCAGCGACCACTCGGCGTCCAACTCGTCCGCGAGGAACGGCAGCACGGCGAGTGGAAAGGCGAGGAACATGGCGGACAGATCGATGGCGTACGTACCCAGCAGTTCCTTGCGGCTCCACGCGTACCGCGCACCCTCCGCGATCGAGCGCAGCGACGGCTTCGCCGCCTCGTGCGCGGCGGGCGACGCGGCGAGGCCGACGGCGAGGACGACCGAGATCACGAAGGTGACGAGGTCCGCGGCGTAGGCCCAGCCGAGGCCCGCGTACGCCACGACGAGCCCGGCGACCGCCGGGCCCGCGACGCCGCCGACCGTCCAGCGCAGGGAGTTGAGCGCGGCCGCCGCCGGCAGGTGCTCGTGCCGGACGATGCGCGGCGTGAGCGCGTCCAGGGCCGGCCGCTGGATCGCGACGAGCGCGGAGGAGACCGCGGCGACGGCGTACAGCGGCCACACCAGCGGGTCCGGCAGCAGCGAGTTGACCAGCAGCCCGGCACAGAGCAGCCCCTGCCCCACCTCCGTCCACACGATCAACGTCCGCTTGTCCAGGGCGTCGGCGAGCGCCCCTCCGTACAGACCGAAGACGATCAGCGGTACGAGTTCCGCGGCGCCGATCGCCCCGACGGCCACCGCGGAACCGGTCAGCTCCTTCATCTGCACCGGCAGCGCGACGAAGG
The DNA here is from genome assembly GCF_052245575.1 of Streptomyces sp. 2A115. Lineage (NCBI taxonomy): Bacteria > Bacillati > Actinomycetota > Actinomycetes > Kitasatosporales > Streptomycetaceae > Streptomyces > Streptomyces sp. 2A115. The sequence continues at coordinate 2,674 of NZ_JBQQCG010000083.1, forward strand.
TCAGGAAGCTGCCGAAGTTGGTGATGAGTCCGGCCACCCACAGCCGCCGGAAGTCGGCGGAGGTCCGCCACGGGGCCAGATCGGGCAGCAGCGCGCGCAAGCGTATGAAGGAGGAGGCGGAGCCGGAGTCGGGCACGTCCTCGGAGTCGGTCACGACCGGCCATGCTGCGGTGCCGACCCCGTGAAGACAAACGCTTTTCCGGCCGACGGGGACATGACTAGGGCTTGGCGGGCCTTAGGACTTGGGGCATTGAGGGCTTGGAGACTTGAAGGCTTGAAGGCTTGAAGGCTTGAAAGCAACGCCTACCAGCGCGTCGGTGGCGGCGACGTCAACTGCTCCGCCAGCCGGGACAGCCGGTCCCGGAAGCGGCGCCGGCCGCGCGGCGCGGGCAGGGCGTTCTCTCCGGCGGCCGCGCTGACCAGGTGCTGCACGGTGTCCAGGTCGAGGTCCGGCTCGGCGGGCACCGCGAGCGCCTCGTGGGCCATCGCGTGGAGTTCCCGGTTGCCGGAGTCCAGCGCGAGGACCGTCGCTCCGGCCCGGCGCGCGTCATGGACCCGTTCCAGGAGCGGAGCCCCGGGCGCGTCCGGCGCCACCACCAGCAGCGTCTCACCTCGCCGGGCCGCCTCGATCCGGCCAAGTCCCACGGCGAGATGGGCCGGATCCGCGGGCCGCGCCCCGTGCCGTACGAGCGTCGGCGTCAGCTCGGGCGTGCCCGACCAGGCGGCCTCGTCCACCAGATGGGCGGCCAGGTGCCACGGCTCGTACTCCGCCGTGCCCACCAGCAGCAACCCGCCGCCGTGCGGCACCACGGAGGACCGCAGCGCCCCCGCGAACCGCCGCGAGGCACCCAACCACTCGGTTCCGGCGAGCACTTCGCGCAACAAGGCGACACGTACGGCGTCCATGCGCAGGCATCCTGCCGCAATCGGCCACTCGTCAGGCGGAGTTCACCATGAATTCGCCCAAGGTGGGCAGAGTGTCCGACCCGACAGGCAAGGGGAGGGCTCAATGGCGAGCAACGAGGTATCCGTGCCGTTCCAGGCGGGGCAGGAGGGTTACGCGAGTTTCCGGATCCCGGCCGTCGTCGCCACCGGCGCCGGAACCCTGCTGGCGTTCTGCGAGGGCCGGGTAGGTTCGCGCGACGACTTCGGGAACATCGACGTCGTGCTGAAGCGGTCCACGGACGGAGGGCTGACCTGGAGCCCGCTCCAGGTCGCCGCCAGGAACGGCGACCATCTGGCGGGCAATCCGGCCCCCGTCGTCCTCGACACGGGCCGCATCCTGCTCGTCCACGTCCGCAACGCGGCCCTCGCCACCGAGGACGCCATCCGCCGCGGCAAGGTGAGCGCGACCGACGGACGCCGCGTCTGGGTCCAGCACAGCGACGACGACGGGCTCACCTGGTCGAACCCGAGGGAGATCACGGGGCAGACGAAGCGGGCGGCATGGCGGTGGTACGCCACCACACCCGGCCACGCCCTCCAGTTGAGCACCGGGCGGGTCGTCGTCCCCGCCAACCACTCCCTCCCGCCGACCGGCCAGGACAACGGCACCGAGGGCAAGTACAACGGCGGGCACTGCCTGCTGAGCGACGACCGCGGCGAGACCTGGCGCATCGGATACGTCGACGACAACACCGACGGCTACATCAACGTGAACGAGACCACGGCCGCCGAACTCCCCGACGGGCGTGTCTACTTCAACACCCGCAACGACTCGCCCGCCCCCGGCACCCGCGCCGACGCCTACTCCCAGGACGGCGGCCAGACCCTGCTGAAACCCTTCCGTCCGCAGGCGGGCCTCACCGCCCCCGTCGTCGAGGGCAGCGTGCTCCAGCTCCGCGGCCCGGACGTCCTCCTCTTCTCCGGCCCCGCGGACCCCGGCTTCCGCGCCCTGATGACGATCCGCGTGAGCACCGACGGCGGCACCACCTGGCGGCCCGCGCACACCGCGGACGGGCTGCCCGCCGCGTACTCCGATCTCGTGCGCGTCGACGACGACACCGTCGGACTCCTTTACGAGACGGGCGACTTCAGCGCGTACGAGACCATCACCTTCCGCCGTCTGCCCGTGACGGACCTGACCTGAGTCCGATCGCGGGAACCACGCCGACGTAAAGTCGGCCCATGACCTCTAACGACAGTGAGCAGAAGGCCCCCGCGAAGGCTGCGGCCAAGGATCCCTGGGACCTTCCCGACGTGTCCGGGCTCGTCGTGGGCGTGCTCGGCGGCACCGGCCCGCAGGGCAAGGGCCTCGCCTACCGGCTGGCGCGGGCCGGCCAGAAGGTGATCATCGGGTCTCGGGCCGCCGAGCGCGCGCAGTCCGCCGCCGAGGAGCTCGGACACGGCGTCGAGGGCGCCGACAACGCCGAGACCGCGCGCCGCAGCGACATCGTGATCGTCGCGGTGCCGTGGGAGGGGCACGGCAAGACGCTGGAGTCGCTGCGCGAGGAGCTGGCCGGCAAGCTCGTCGTCGACTGCGTCAACCCGCTCGGTTTCGACAAGAAGGGCGCGTACGCGCTGAAGCCCGAGGAGGGCAGTGCCGCCGAGCAGGCCGCCGCCCTGCTGCCGGACTCGCGGGTGGCCGCCGCCTTCCACCACCTCTCGGCCGTGCTGCTGATGGACCCCGAGATCGCGGAGATCGACACCGATGTGATGGTGCTCGGCGAGGAGCGGGCGGACGTCGAGATCGTGCAGGCACTGGCCGGGCGCATTCCGGGCATGCGGGGCATCTTCTCCGGACGGCTGCGCAACGCCCACCAGGTCGAGGCGCTGGTGGCGAACCTGATCTCGGTGAACCGGCGGTACAAGGCCCACGCGGGTCTGCGCCTGACCGACGTGTAGGCCGTGCGGACGGACATGCCGCGGAGGTGGGGGACACTGGAGCACAGCAGTGTCCCCCCGGCACGAACCGACACGACCGGGTACGACCCGGTATGAGCCGGCACGGCCGGACAGGAATCGACAGGAGCCGCCCCCATGTCCCGACTCGCCCTCTACGCCCTCGTCGTCTGCGTGCTCGCCGTCGCCGCGGCCGTCGTCTCCTTCGCCCAGGGCAGCTGGCTGGGGATCGTATGGGTGCTGCTCGCGGGGCTGTCGTCCAACATGACCTGGTACTACCTGCGCCGGGACCGGGCGCGGCGCAGGACCGTCACTGGGTGACCGAGCAGTACTGGTTGGTCTCCGTCCAGAAGCGGTAGAGGTTCTGGCCGCAGTAGGTCCGGATCTCGTCGATGCCCAGGCTGCGCAGGAGCGCGTCGATCACGTCGAAGAACACGTTGTTCACCGACGGGATCCACAGGATGGCGATCACGAGGAGCAGCCCGAAGGGCGCGAGCGGCTCCACCTGGCGGCGGATGTTGTGCGACAGCCAGGGCTCGATCACGCCGTAGCCGTCAAGGCCCGGCACCGGCAGGAAGTTCAGCAGCGCGGCCGTGACCTGGAGCAGCGCCAGGAACGCGAGGGCGAACTGGAAGTCGGCCGGCACACCGTCCAGGGCGTCCAGCCAGAACGGGGCCGTGCAGACCACCGCGAACAGTATGTTCGTCAGCGGGCCCGCCGCCGAGATCAGGCTGTGCTTCCAGCGGCCCTGGATGCGGCTCCGCTCGATCCAGACCGCGCCGCCCGGCAGACCGATACCGCCCATGATCACGAAGATGACGGGCAGCACGATGCTCAGCAGCGCGTGCGTGTACTTCAGCGGGTTCAGGGTCAGATAGCCCTTCGCGCCGATCGAGATGTCGCCGCTGTGCAGGGCCGTGCGCGCGTGCGCGTACTCGTGCAGACAGAGCGAGACGATCCAGGCCGCCGTGACGAAGAGGAAGACGGCCACGCCGGGCTGCTCGGCGAAGCCCGTCCAGGTGGCCCATCCGGTGACCGCCGCGACTGCGACGATCCCTATGAAGACAGGGCTGATCCGCCGGTCGCTGTGCCGGGTGGTGGCGGTGGTCATGTGGTCGGGCTCCCTGGGTTCGCGCAGAGGTTCGTGCGGAGGGGTTCATCCTGATGGGCGTGCCCGACCGTACCGGGCGTATGCCGAAAACGTCTCGCGGTCGGCTGTGAGTTCCAGGAAGGTGGACCCAGGGGGTTCACCATGGACGAAGGCCGTACGCCGGAGGAGCCGGTCGGGACCGGTGTCCCCGTCACCCCCGAGATCCCGGACGCCACACCGCCGAAACCCCGCTACCGGCGCTGAGACCACCGGAGACAATGGACCCCGTGCGCTATCGCATCCTCGGCACCACCCAGGCACTCCGCACCGACGGCACCCCCGTCCCGGTCGGCGGGGCGCGGCTGCGTGCCCTGCTGACCGTGCTCGCCCTGCGGCCCGGACGGACCGTGCCCGCGGCCGTACTGGTCGACGAGGTGTGGGGCGCCGACCCGCCCGCCGACGCCACCGGCGCGCTGCAGGCCCTGGTGGGCCGGCTGCGCAGGGCGCTGGGCGCGGCCGCGATCGGCTCCGCGGAGGGCGGCTACCGGCTGCGCGCGTCGGCCGACGACATCGACCTGTACCGCTTCGAGCGGCTCGCCGGAGAGGGCACCCGCGCACTCGCCGACGACGACCCCGGCAAGGCGGCCGTCATCCTCGACGACGCCCTCGCCCTCTGGCACGGCCCCGCCCTCGCCGACCTCCCCGACCGCACCACCGAGTCGTCCCGCTGGGAGATCCGCCGCCTGGATGCCCGCCGCGCCCGCCTCACCGCCGCCCTCGCCCTCGGCCACGCCGAACAGTCCCTCCCCGATCTCGCAGCCCTCTGCGACGCCCACCCCCTGGACGAGCCCTTCCAACTCCTCCGGCTGCGCGCCCTGCGCGACGCGGGCCGCACCGCGGAGGCACTGGCCGGCTACGAGTCCGTACGACAGCTCCTGGCCGACCGTCTCGGGACAGACCCGGGGCCAGAACTGCGGGCGCTGCACGGGGAGTTGCTTCAGGGCACACCCGACCCCGTACGGGCTCCGAAGGGCGAGCGGGCCCCCGAGTCGGACCCGCGCACGCGCACCCCGCCGCCCGGCAACCTCCGCGCCCGGCTCACCTCCTTCGTCGGCCGGGACACCGACCTCGAAACCATCCGCGGGGACCTCGCGGCGGCTCGGCTCGTCACGCTGCTCGGACCCGGCGGCGCCGGGAAGACGCGGCTGTCGCAGGAGGCGGGGGAGAGCGTCGCCCCGGACGTTCCCGACGGGGTGTGGCTGGCCGAGCTCGCGCCCGTCGACGACCCGGAGGCCGTACCGGAGGCCGTACTCACCGCGGTCGGGGCGCGGGAGACCGTGCTGCGCGGGGCCGGCGCCGAGGAGATGCGGGCCGTCGCCGACCGGCACGACGACCCACTCGTCCGGCTCACCGAGCACTGTGCCAAGCGCCGCATGCTGCTCATCCTCGACAACTGCGAGCACGTCGTCGACGCGGCCGCCCACCTCGTCGAGACGCTCCTCGAACGCTGCCCCGGACTGACCGTTCTCGCCACGAGCCGCGAACCCCTCGGCGTACCGGGCGAGTTGCTGCGGCCGGTGGAACCGCTGCCCGAGCCGTATGCGCTGCGGCTGCTCGCCGACCGGGGAGCGGCCGCCCGCCCCGGCTTCCGCATCGCGGACGATCCCGAAGCCGCGGCCGAGATCTGCCGACGGCTCGACGGACTGCCGCTCGCCATCGAACTCGCCGCCGCCCGGCTGCGGATGCTCACCCCGCGGCAGATCGCCGACCGCCTCGACAACCGCTTCCGGCTCCTCACCTCCGGCAGTCGCACCGTCCTGCCGCGCCAGCAGACCCTCCGTGCCGTCGTCGACTGGTCCTGGGACCTCCTCGACGCCGACGAACGGGGCGTGCTGCGGCGGCTGTCCGTCTTCGCCGGCGGCTGCGAGCTCGCAGCCGCCGAGGCCGTCTGCGGACCCGCCGCGCTGGAGGCGCTCGGCTCGCTCGTCGACAAGTCCCTTGTCGTGGCCGCGCCTTCGGGTGAGTCCTCGGGAGAGGGGAGCGGGATGCGCTACCGGCTCCTGGAGACCGTCGCCGAGTACGCCGGACAGCGGCTCGACGAATCCGGCGAGCGCCCCGACGCCGAGCGCGCCCACCTCACGTACTACCGCGAACTCGCCCGCGTCACCGACCCCCGACTGCGCGGCCCCGACCAGCGCGCGGCCATCGAACTGCTCCAGCTCGAGGGCGAGAACATGCGTGCCGCCCTGCACCACGCCATCGCCGAACGCGACGAGCAGGAGGCGCTCTGCCTCGTCCTCTCCCTCGCCTGGTACTGGCAGATCCGCGACCTGCGCACGTCGATCCGCAACTGGGTCCGTGAGGTCATCGCCCTCGGTCCCGACCCGTTCGCACCGCACGCACCGCCCGCCGTCCCCCTGTACGAACCCTGCACCGCGACCCCGCCACCGATGCGCCCCGAGGTGCTCATCGAGGCCCGGCGCGGTGTCCACCTCCTCCATCTCGCCTGTATGGACCTGGAGTTGGAGACGTGGCAGACACCGGAGGCCGAGGCGAAGCTGCGCGCCATCACCGAGACCTACCGCCCGGGGCTCCCGCAGGTCTGCCGCAACCCGGGCTACCTCTGGTTCTTCGCCGTGATGCTGACCGGCGACATGGACCGGCTGCGCAGGGTCATCGACGCGAGCATCGAGACCTGCCGCGAGCTCGGCTACGGCTGGGAGCTGGCCGTCGGCCTGCAGATGCGCGCCAACATCCTCGCCAACCGCGCCGACTGGGCGGGCGACGCGACCCGCGACGCCGACGAGGCGCTGGAGATCTTCATCCGCGTCGAGGACGCCTGGGGCGCCGCCGAGGCACTCTCCGCACGCGGCGAGGCCCACGAACGCAAGGGCGAGTACGAACTCGCGGCGGCGGACTACGAGTTGGCCATCACGCACGCCGAACGCCTGGGCGCCCGCGCCCAGATGGCCGTACTCGGCGCCCGCCTCGGCAGCGTGCTCGTCGACTCCGGCGAGACCGAGCGCGGCGAGCGGATGCTGCGCGACGTCCTGGAACAGGGCCACGGCACGCTCAACGAGGGGATGCCCGCGGCCCGGCTCTTCCTCGCGATGTGGCTCGGCCGCAGCGGTCGGGTAGCGGAAGCACGCGAGCAGATGGTCCGGCTGCGCACCGACTTCGGAGCCGTCCGGTTCGTGGTCTTCGACGGGTTCGTCCTCGGGGTGGAGGCCTGGCTGGACACGCTGGACGGCCGGTACGAGGAAGCCGTGGCGAAGGTACGGGGCGCCTTGGCTCGGGCGGACGACTCGCTCTCGCTGATGATCGCGCCGCACATGCGCTCCGGCCATCTGGCCACCGCCGCCATCGCGCTGTCCGGCATCGACGGCGGCCGACATGCCCGGGACGCCGCCCGCTGCCTCGGCGTCGCCGACCACCTGCTGCCGGTCGGCCACGTCCCGGCCGTGGTGGAGCGCGAGGTGCGGGCACGCGCCGAGACCGCGGTGCGCGCCGTCATCGACGACGAGGCGTACGAGGCCGCTTACGCGGAGGGCGGTGGCCTCTCCTTCCGGGAGGCCACCGCCCTGGTCTGACGACGCGGATCGCTGTATCGGGTAAGCGGATCGCTTTGTCGGGTAATGCGAGTGAACGTCAGCTCTTGGTGCGGTACTTGTGGATCGCGATCGGGGCCATCACCACGGTGATGACGACCGACCAGATCAGGGTGATCGTGACGTCGTGGGCGACCGACTGGCCGCCGTTCATCAGACCACGGGCCGAGTCCGCGAGGGACGACAGCGGGTTGTAGTCGGTGAAGGCCTGCAGCCAGCCCGGCATGGTGGACGGCGGCGAGAAGATCGAGGAACCGAACTGCAGAGGCATCAGCACGAACCCCATTCCCTGGATGGCTTGGGCGTTCTTCATCACCACGCCCATGGTCAGAAAGATCCACATGATGGAGGAGCCGAAGACAACGGACAGGCCGATGGCGGCGAGGAGGCCCGGGACGCTCGCCACGGACAGGCCGAGCATGAAGCCGACCGCGAGCAGGATCGCCGTGGCGACCAGCAGGCGGCCGATCTCGACCGCGATCTTGGCGATCAGGACCGAGGCACGGGAGATCGGCAGGGACCGGAAGCGGTCCATCACGCCCGTCTGGAAGTCCTGGTTGAAACCGGTGCCCACGCCCATGGCGATGTTCATGCCCATCATCGCCATGAGCCCCGGAACGACGTAGTTGACGTACACGTCCTGGTTGCCCTGGCCGGCGATCGCGCCGCCGAAGACGAACACGAACAGCAGGCAGAACACGATCGGCATCAGGACCACGTCGAACATCGACTCCGGGTCCTGGCGGATCCACAGCACGTTGCGGCGGACCAGGGCGCTGATGTGACGCAGGTGGGCGCGGAGACCGACGCGGGGGTCGTCCGAGAGCTGGGCCGGGGCGTCGATGACGGCGGTCGTCACGCGGAGACCTCCTCGTAGGCGTGTGCGGGCTGGGTGTCGTCCAGCGGGTCGGTGGCCCGGTGGCCGGTGAGGGACAGGAACACCTCGTCCAGGCTGGGGAGTTCGGTGCCGAGGTCGGCGAGCGTGATGCCGCGGGCGGTGACCGCGCCGACCACCGCGGTCAGCTGCTCGTCGCTGAGGATCGGCACGACGACCGTGCCGGTCTCGATGTCCACGGTGGCGCTGCCCGGTCCGGTGAGCCCGAAATCGTCGAGGGCCGCCGCCGTGGGTCGCAGCTCCAGGGGGTCGGCCGGGCGGATGCGCAGGACGCGGCCGCCGACCTTCGCCTTCAGCTCGTCGATGCCGCCGTTCGCGATGACCTTGCCGCGGTCGATGACCGTGAGCTCGTTCGCGAGCTGCTCGGCCTCCTCCATGTACTGGGTGGTGAGCAGGACGGTGACGCCGTCGCCGACCATGCGCTTGACCTCCGTCCACACCTCCATGCGGGTGCGCGGGTCCAGGCCGGTCGTCGGCTCGTCCAGGTAGAGGACGTCCGGGCTGCCGATCATGGACGCGGCGAGGTCCAGGCGGCGGCGCATGCCGCCGGAGTACGTGCTCGCGGGGCGCTTGGCCGCGTCCGTCAGCGAGAAGCGCTCCAGGAGTTCGCCGGCGCGGGCGCGGGCGTCCTTGCGGGGCAGGTCGAGGAGCCGGCCGATCAGATAGAGGTTCTCCGGGCCGGAGAGCTTCTCGTCCACGGAGGCGTACTGGCCGGTGAGCCCTATGACCCGCCGGAGCTGACGGGGCTGGCGTATGACGTCGTAGCCGGCGACCGTCGCCCGGCCGGCGTCCGGGATGAGGAGGGTGGACAGGATGCGTACGAGGGTGGTCTTGCCGGCGCCGTTCGGTCCGAGGACGCCGCGGACGGTGCCTTCGCGTACGTCCAGGTCCACGCCGTCCAGTGCCTTGGTCTCGCCGTAGTGCTTGACCAGCCCCCGTACCGTGACGGCGTCGCGGTCGCCGGCACCTTCTTGTCGGGGCTTCTTGTCGATTCGCGTCATGCCGACAAAGATGCCAGCCCCCACCGACAAACCACCTACAGCTTGCCGACAGGGTTCGATATGTCGCCGACAGTCGTTTTCTCGCCCCCGCCGCCCCTACCCGTCCCATCCCCTGGGGCTCCGCCCCAGACCCCTTCGGGGGCCCGGCCCCCGAACCCCCCTCCTCAAACGCCGGAGAGGCTGAATCACCCAGCCCGTCCGGCGTTTGAGGACGAGGCCGTCCAGGCCGAAAGCGGGGGTCTGGGGGCGGCAGCCCCAGGGATGGGACGGGTAGGGGCGGCGGGGGCGAAAACCCCGGGCCCAGCCCGCGCCGCAAAGAGGCAGCCCGCCGACGGGGGAAGATCGGCGGGCTGCCTGGTGCCACAGTGGACTGGTGGGGCCGGAAAAATTAGTGGACGGAATGCTCCTCCAGAGGGAACGTTCCGCCGACGACATCGTCCGCGAAGGCCTTCGCCGCGTCGCCCATGACCTGACGCAGATCGGCGTACTGCTTCACGAACCGCGGCATCTTGCCCCCCGTCAGCCCGAGCATGTCCGTCCAGACGAGAACCTGCGCGTCCGTGTCGGGCCCGGCACCGATCCCGACGGTCGGAATGTGCAGCACCCGCGTGACCTCGGCGGCGAGCTCGGCCGGCACCAGCTCCAGCACGACCGCGAACGCCCCCGCGTCCTGGACGGCCTTCGCGTCCCGGAGAAGCTGCTGGGCGGCTTCCTCGCCGCGCCCCTGGACGCGATAACCCATGGAGTTCACGGACTGGGGAGTCAGGCCGATGTGCGCCATGACGGGGATCCCGGACTCCACGAGGAGCTCGATCTGACGGTGCGAGCGCTCACCGCCCTCCAGCTTCACCGCACCGACCCCGGCCTCCTTGACCAGCCGAGTGGCCGAGCGCAGCGCCTGCACCGGCCCCTCCTGGTACGACCCGAAGGGCAGGTCACCGACGATCAGGGCGCGGCTCGTGCCCCGTACGACCGCCGCCGACAGCATGGTCATCTCGTCGAGCGTGACGGGCACGGTGGTCTCGTAACCGAGGTGGCAGTTCCCCGCCGAGTCACCGACGAGCATCACCGGAATCCCGGCCTCGTCGAAGACGGACGCGGTCATCGCGTCGTACGCGGTGAGCATCGGCCACTTCTCGCCGCGCTCCTTGGCGGTGCTGATGTCGCGGACGGTGATACGACGTGTGCCCTTGCCCCCGTACAGCGCCCTACTGCTGCTGTCGGTGGTCTGGGCAGCCGAAAGCTGCGTCATTGCAACGGCTCCTTCTGTCATCTCGAGGCGCCCTCACGGCGTCCCCGGATCACCTCCATGGTGGCACCTCGTGCCAGGAAACGGCTAGAGGGGCCACCCCTGCCCTCTTCTCTGCCTCCCCCTGCGTAAGGTCTCGGTAAAGGATTTTATATACGAGACGGTCTCGTATCGAATTTCGCTAGGCTCGTCGGCATGACAACTCCTGCCGTTCCCGTCCCCCGGATACCGGAGGCCGTGCACCGGCGCCGCTGGGCGATTCTCGGCGTCCTGATGCTGAGCCTGCTGATCGTCGTCCTCGACAACTCGATCCTGAACGTCGCGATCAAGACCATCTCCACCCCCGCCCCGACCGGCCTGGGAGCCACCCAGAGCGAGCTCGAATGGGCCATCAACTCCTACACCCTCGTCTTCGCGGGCCTGCTCTTCAGCGCGGGCCTCCTCGGCGACCGGCTCGGGCGCAAGAAGGTGCTGCTCGGCGGGCTCGTCGTCTTCGGTATCGGCTCGGCACTCGCCGCCTCCTCCGGCTCGCCGGTCGAGCTCATCGCCTTCCGCGCCGTGATGGGCCTGGGCGCGGCCTTCGTGATGCCCGCCACCCTCGCGGTCCTCATGAACGTCTTCGAGCGCCACGAACAGCCGAAGGCCATCGGCATCTGGGCGGGCGGCGTCGGACTCGCCATCGCCATCGGACCGATCACCGGAGGGGTCCTCCTCGACCACTTCTGGTGGGGGTCCGTCTTCCTGATCAACGTGCCGATCGTCCTCGTCGCGCTCGCGCTGATGGTCTGGCTGGTTCCCGACTCCCGCGACCCGAAGCCCGGGCGCATCGACCCCATCGGCGTCGTACTGTCCGTCGTCGGCCTCGTCCTGCTCGTGTACGGGATCATCAAGGGCGGCCAGCTCGCCGACTTCACCGATCCGGCGGTCCTGGCGACCATCGGCGCCGGCCTGGCCGTACTCGTCGGCTTCGTCGTGTTCGAGAAGCGCAGCAGTCATCCGTCCATCGACGTCACGTACTTCAAGGACAAGGTCTTCTCGTCCGCGATCGCCGCCATCGCGCTGGTCTTCTTCGCGCTGATGGGTGTGACCTTCTTCTCGGTCTTCTACACCCAGAGCGTGCGCGGCTACTCGCCTCTCCAGACCGGCCTGTTGATGCTGCCGCTGGCCGCCGCGCAGATGATTTTCGCGCCACGCGCCCGGCTCCTCGTCGACCGCTTCGGCAACAAGGCCACGACCGCGGGCGGCATGCTGATCATCGCCGCGACGCTGGCCGCGTTCGCGACGCTGGAGGCGGACACGCCGATCTGGATCCTGGAGGTCATCTTCTTCCTCATGGGTACGGGGATGGCGCACATCATGACGCCGACCAGCGTCGTGATCATGCAGACTCTGCCCCGCGAGAAGGCGGGCTCCGCCTCCGCGCTCAGCAACACGTTCCGCCAGGTCGGCGGCGCCCTGGGCATCGCCGTACTCGGCTCGGTCCTCTCCGCCGCATACCGTTCGGGCATCGAGGACAAGCTGCCCGCCGCCGCCCGGCGCACCGCGGGCGAGTCCATCGAGTCGACGCTCGGCTACGCCGCGAAGCTCGGCCCGAAGGGAGACGCCCTCATCGGCCCGGCCAACGACGCCTTCCTGCACGCGATGCACGTCACGGCCCTGTGCGGCGCGGGCGTCGCCTTCGTCGGCACGGTGGTCGTCGCCCTGTTCCTGCCGGGCCGCGCTCCGGCCCCGGAGGAGAAGGCGGGCGAGGACGCGGAGTTGGTGGGCGTGGACCACTGAGCCGTACACACCGACTCGTACGCGGGAAGCCGGCCCATCCGGGCAGCGGTCGCCGAACTCCTCGTACACCGGGGAGAATCGACGGGGCGGTCGGCCGAAGCGCGGAGTGGCGAAGAGCCGGACGGACCAGCCGGACAGGCAAACGGACCGCACAGGCAAACGGAACGGACGAGCCGAACGGAAGGGCGGAGTGAAGACGTGGGCGTCGTGGAGCAGGAGACGGCCGGACGAGGCGGGACCGTCAGGGGGCGCCCGCGCAGCGAGACCGTGGAGCGCTCGATCGTCGAGGGCGTCATGAGACTGCTGGAGGACGGCGTCCCGCTCGCGGACATCTCCATCGAGCGGGTCGCCCGCACCGCCGGTGTGGGAAAGGCCACCATCTACCGCCGCTGGAGCGGCCGGGAAGAGCTGTTCATCGACGTGCTGCGCACCGCCGAACCGCCCGACCCGGAGCTGCCCGGCACCTCTATGCGCGACGACCTGATCGTCCTTCTCGAATCGGTGCGCAGACGCGGCCTGGCCAACCGCTCGTCGGCGATCCTGCACAACGTCTACGCCCAGATGAAGAGCAGCCCCAAGCTGTGGAAGGCGTACCACACGGCCGTCATCGAACCGCGCCGCCGGATCACCCTCGACGTGCTGCGCCGCGGACAGGCGGGCGGCGAGATCCGCGCGGACGTCGACGTCGAACTGGCCAACGACCTGTTCATGGGCCCCATGCTCCTGCGTTCGGTCATGCGCCCGGACGGAGGCCTCGACGAGGGACTGTCCGAACAGATCGTCGACACCGTCCTGCAGGGGCTCGGGCCGGCCTCCACCCGCTGAGTCACGGTCCGTCAACCCCCGAAGGAATGTGAGCGTTTCGTCACAGAACACCCCCACCGGACCCTCAATCGCAACTCGTCACGCCGACTCGCTCGTCCTCGCGCCCGTACGGGCCGTCATGGGACGGCAGGAACGAACGCGATCATCCCCTAGGGTCTTAGACGCGGGGAATGAGTGCACGGCAGTTGGTGAGGCGACGGTATGGCGCAGGCGTACAAAACGGAGACGGGCAGCGGCGGCCAGGGGCCCGACCGCAGAGGATCCCGGCTCCGGCGCCTGTACGCCGCGCTCCGCAACGACCGCGGTGTCTGGCGCCGGGGCATCGTCATCGCCGCGCTCGCGATCCTGGTCGCCCTGGCGATGGTGCTGCACGCGCAGATCCCGAACACCATCGGCAACCTCGGCAGTCTCAACGAGACGTTCCTGCCCTGGCTGGGCGTCTTCATCCCGGTGCTGCTGGTCCTCGCGCTGGTCCGCAGGTCCGCGACCGCGCTGATCGCCGTGGTGCTGCCCCTGACCGTCTGGCTGAACCTCTTCGGCGGGCTGATCGGCGACAAGACCGGCGGCGGTGGCGATCTCACCGTCGCCACGCACAACGTCAACGCCGACAACCCCGACCCGTCCGGCACGGCCCGCGACGTGGCAGCGTCCGGCGCCGACGTGGTGGCCCTGGAGGAGCTGACGGACGACGCGGTCCCCACCTATGAGAAGGCCCTCGACCCGACGTACAAGTACCACTCCGTGCAGGGCACCGTCGGCCTGTGGAGCAAGTACCCGCTGAGCAAAGCCCGGCCGGTCGACATCAAGCTCGGCTGGACGCGCGCGATGCGGGCGACGGTCACCACTCCGGCCGGGCAACTCGCTGTGTACGTCGCCCACCTCCCCTCCGTGCGGGTGAAGATCGAGGCCGGGTTCACCGCGCGGCAGCGCGACAAGAGCGCCAACGCGCTCGGTGAGGCCATCGCCCACGAGAAGCTGCGGCAGGTCGTCCTGCTCGGCGACCTGAACGGCACCATGAACGACCGCGCGCTCAACGGGGTCACCGCGCAGATGCGTTCCACGCAGGGCGCGGCGGGCAGCGGATTCGGGTTCAGCTGGCCCGCGTCGTTCCCGATGGCGCGGATCGACCAGATCCTCGTGCGGGACATCGAGCCCGTCACCTCGTGGACCCTCCCGGAGACGGGCAGCGACCATCTTCCGATCGCCGCCCGCGTGAAGCTTTCGGCAACCACGCCGTAACCGCTGGGAATACTGGGCCTGAGAGGCTTTGTTCCGCAGGTGAACATATGCTGTACGGAACTCCGCTCGCTCCCTTGAAAGGCCCCTCATGCCCCTGGCCCTCCTAGCCCTCGCCGTAGGAGCCTTCGGCATCGGCACCACCGAGTTCGTGATGATGGGCCTGCTGCCCGACGTCGCGGACGACCTGAACATCTCGATACCCACCGCGGGCCACCTGGTCTCGGCCTACGCGCTGGGCGTCGTCATCGGCGCCCCGCTGCTCGCCGCGGTCACCGCCCGCCTCTCCCGCCGCAAGGTCCTGATCGGCCTGATGGTCCTCTTCGTCGCGGGCAACGCGCTCTCCGCCTTCGCCCCCGACCACCACTGGCTGCTCGCCGCCCGCTTCCTGAGCGGCCTGCCGCACGGCGCGTTCTTCGGCGTCGGCGCGGTCGTGGCCACCGGCATGGTCGCCCCCGAACGCAAGGCCCGCGCCGTCTCACTCATGTTCCTGGGCCTGACGGTCGCGAACATCGCGGGCGTGCCCGTCGCGACCCTCATGGGCCAGCACCTCGGCTGGCGCGCCACGTTCATCGGCGTCAGCGTGATCGGCCTCGCGGCCATCGCCTCCCTGGCCCTGCTGCTGCCCCAGGACCACGCGCACGCCCCCGCCGCCGGCCTGCGCGGCGAGCTGGCCGCCCTCCGCTCCCTGCCCGTCTGGCTCGCCCTCGGCACGACGGTCGCGGGCTTCGGCGCGCTGTTCTCGGCGTACAGCTACATCACGCCGATGCTCACCGACTCCGCCGGATACGCCGACTCCAGTGTGACGCTGCTCCTGGCGCTGTTCGGCGTCGGCGCGACCGCGGGCAACCTCCTCGGCGGCCGGCTGGCCGACCGCTCGATGCGGGCCACGCTGTTCGGCGGCCTGATCTCCCTGGCGGCGGTCCTCGCCCTCTTCCCGCTCCTGATGACTACGGAGTGGAGCGCGGCCCTGGCCGTGGTACTGCTCGGCGCGGCGGCATTCGTCACCAGTTCCCCCCTCCTCCTGATGGTCATGGAGAAGGCATCCTCGGCCCCCTCCCTGGCCTCCTCCGCCAACCAGGCCGCCTTCAACCTCGCGAACGCCGGCGGCGCGTGGATCGGCGGCCTCGCCTTGACGGCGGGCTTCGGCGTCACGTCCCCGGCGCTCGCGGGCGCGGTGCTCGCCGTCCTGGGGCTGGGTGTCGCGGGGGTGGCGTACGCGGTGGACCAGCGCCATGTCGTTCGGACGGCGGGCCGAGTGGTCGCTACGCACGTCCCGCACGATCGCGAAAAGACCGCCGTTGACCGTTGACCGATGCCGGGGTGACCGCGGCCCGGCGGACAACGGTCCGCCGGGCCGCACCGAGTGCTCGCGGGAGTCACCAGGAAAGGGCGTCCTCCACATCGGTCTGCCAGTACGTCACCTTGGCGCTGCTGTCGACGAAGACGGAACCGCCGGGCAGTTCGACGTCAGTGCCGTCCTCGTTGCCCTCGATGAACACCTCCAGGGAGTTGACCACGCGGCCGTGGGAGCCCGAGCCGTCCGCCGCGGACGTGGTGATACCGGCGTAGGCGCTCTCTCCCGGCGTGAGGACGGGGGCGGACTGTGGCTTGCTCTCCTCGATCTGCGGGGTGGCGGCTTGCGAGTCCCCGAACCTCAGGCTCGGGAAGTCCGCGAGCCTGCAGTCCACCCCGGCCCCGTTGGTCGCCGTGAGCAGCAGGTGGTTGACGGGCCGTTCGACGCTCTGGACGGAGAAGACCGTCTTGTTGATGTCACAGTCTCCGATCGGCTCTCCCTTCGAGCTTCCACCGGCGGTGTTGCCTAAGCCTGCGGCGTCGGCCCTGCTGCCGGTACCCTCGCCCGCGCTGAACGCGGTGGTCAGGGTCAGGGCGGCGACAGCCAGCACGGAAGCGGAGACAGTGCGGACGGTTCGGCCGCGACGGTAAGCGGTGACACTCATGGAGAAATCCCCTAACGGGATCGGGGGTTGACCGAGCCGGTGTCATCACCGGCTCTGTCACGACGCCGCCATAAGTCTCACGAAACGCGCTTTCTAAACGCTCATGCTCCACTCCTGTCCACCGGAGCCTCGCTAACCCTCCACCCGCACACCGCCACCAACAATCACCTGAGCCTGTGCCCCTCGGACGGACCCCGTGGTGTGGTGGCCAGGTCACACGTTCTCGCGCCACCGGTTGGTGATCGGCAGCCGCCGGTCCTTGCCGAACCCCTTCGCCGAGATCTTGGTACCCGGCGGATACTGACGCCGCTTGTACTCCGCCGTGTCCACCATGCGCAGCGTCTTGGTCACCAGCTCGTGATCGAACCCGGCGGCCACGATCGCATCGGCCCCCGTATCCCGGTCGACGTAAAGCTCCAGGATCGCGTCCAGCACGGGATAGTCCGGCAACGAGTCGGTGTCGACCTGACCGGGCCGCAGCTCGGCGCTCGGCGGCTTGGTGATGGAGGCCTCGGGAATCGGCGGGGTCTGACCCCGCTCGGCCGCCGCCCGGTTGCGCCACTCGGCCAGCCGGAAGATCGACGTCTTGTACACGTCCTTGATCGGCCCGTACGCCCCCACAGAGTCGCCGTACAGCGTCGAATACCCCACCGCCAGCTCGGACTTGTTCCCCGGCGCCAGCACGATGTGCCCCTCCTGGTTGGAGATGGCCATCAGCATGGTCCCGCGCAGCCGCGACTGAAGGTTCTCCTCGGCCAGCCCGGTGAGCCCCAACGACCCCATGTACGCGTCGAACATCGGCTCGATCGGCACGGTCCGGAAGTTGAGCCCGGTCCGCCGCGCCAACTCGGCCGCGTCGCCCTTGGAGTGGTCCGAGGAGTACTTGGACGGCATCGAGACGCCGTACACGTTCTGCGCGCCCAGCGCGTCGCAGGCGATCGCCGCGACGAGAGCGGAGTCGATACCACCCGAAAGCCCGATCAGCACAGACCGGAACCCGTTCTTCGCCACATAGGCCCGAAGCCCGACCACGAGCGCCGAGTAGACCTCTTCGTCGTCGTCGAGCCGCTCGGCGTATCCACCACCGAGCTCCGCCTCGTACGCGGGCAGCGGCTCCTCGGAGATCACCAGACGATCGATACGCAGCCCATCATCGACGATGCGTCCATTGGCGGCTGCGCCGCGGGCCGAAGGCGGCTCCGCGGCAGCGGCCGGCAGATCGAGATCAAGAACGACGCACCCCTCGGCGAACTGCGGCGCCCGCGCGACGACTTCACCGTTCCGGTCGACGACGATCGAGTCACCGTCGAAAACCAGCTCGTCCTGCCCGCCGATCATGGCGAGGTACGCGGTCGTGCACCCGGCCTCCTGCGCACGCTTGCGCACCAGCTCCAGCCGGGTGTCGTCCTTGTCGCGCTCGTACGGCGAGGCGTTGATGGAGACCAGCAACCCGGCCCCCGCGCTCCGCGTGGCAGGTACGCGGCCGCCGTCCTGCCAGAGGTCCTCGCAGATGGCGAGGGCGACGTCGACACCGTGCACCCGCACGACCGGGAGGGTGTCGCCGGGCACGAAGTAGCGGAACTCGTCGAAGACGCCGTAGTTCGGCAGGTGGTGCTTGGCGAAGGTGAGCGCCACCCGGCCTCCGTACAGCACAGCGGCAGCGTTCCGCGGGGCACCGGCCGGCTGCCCGAACTTGGGCTGGGCGGTCTCGGTCCGGTCGAGGTAGCCGACGATCACCGGCAGCTCTCCGTAACCCTCGTCGGCGAGCCGCCCGGCGAGACCCCGCAGGGCCGCCCGGGACGCTTCGACGAAGGACGACCGCAGGGCCAGGTCCTCGACGGGATACCCGGTCAGCACCATCTCGGGGAACGCCACCAGATGCGCTCCCTGCTCGGCGGAGTGCCGGGTCCAACGGACGATCGCCTCGGCGTTCCCGGCGAGATCGCCGACGGTCGAGTCGATCTGATTCAGGGCGAGGCGTAGTTGAGGCACGCGTCCCAGTGTAATCGTCAGAGCGACGCGATGGGGTGGGGAGGGGTGTGGGGCGCCCCACGTGGGCCCGCTGCCTCACCCCTGTTTCGGCACCGAGGCCTCAGTGCAGACGCTGTTTCTCTACCAAGGCCTCAGTACAGACGCCTCAGTTCAGCGGCTTCGCGCCGCGCTCCTTGAGCAGGTCGGTGATCAGCTTCATCTCCGACTCCTGGGCCTGGACCATGCCCTGCGCGAGCCGGCGCTCCACGCCGACCTCACACTTGTCCACGCACCCCTCGGCCATGTGCACACCGCCCGTGTGATGCGCGTACATCAGCTGCAGATAGCGGACCTCGGCGGCCTTGCCGTTCGCCTCGCGCAGCGAGTCGAGCTCGGTGTTCGTCGCCATCCCAGGCATCAGCGAGCCGTCCTCGCCGGACGCCATGCCGCCCATGTCCATCCACGCCATCGGCTCGTCGGCCGACACCTTGGGCAGCTCCCACAGGTCCAGCCAGCCGAGCATCATGCCGCGCTGGTTGGCCTGCGTCTGCGCGATGTCGTACGCGAGGCGCCGCACCTCATCGTCCTCGGTGCGGTCGCGCACGATGTACGACATCTCGACGGCCTGCTGATGGTGCACCGCCATGTCACGCGCGAAGCCCGCGTCCGCGGAGTCCGCCGCCGGGGCCTTCATGCCGGACTCGTCGCCGTCGGCGACCGCGTACGTTATGGCCCCGGCCGCCACGAGCGCGGTCGCGGCGGCCCCGGTGATCCAACCGGCGAACTTCATCTTCCTCACCGCGAATTCCTCACCGCGAACGTCACTTCGACAGGCCGTTGGTGCAGGCGGCACCCGGCTCCGGCGTCTGCTTGCCCTGTACGAACTCCGAGAAGAACTTGTCGACGTTCGGGTCGCCCGCGCTCGTCACCGTGCGCTGCTTGCCCCACGCGGAGAGCATGATCGGGTCCTTCTGGTCCTCGACCGGGCTCATCAGCGTGTACGGGGTCTTCTTGACCTTGTCCGCGAGCGCCTTCACGTCCGCGTCCGACGCCTTGCTGTTGTACGTCACCCAGACCGCGCCGTGCTCCAGCGAGTGGACGGCGTTCACGTTGTTGATCGCCTCGGTGTAGACGTCGCCGTTGCAGTTCATCCAGGCCTGGTTGTGGTCACCACCGACCGGGGGCTCCATCGGGTACTTCACGTCCTTGGTGACGTGGGTCTGGGAGAGCTTCTCGCTCCACGTCTTCACGCCGTCCTTGCCGGTGACGAACTTCCCCGAGGTCGACTGGCTCGACGTGCTGCCCTCGTCGTCGGACTGCGAGTTGATCAGGACCGCGCCACCGGCGACGAGACCGCCGACGACGATCACGCTGGCGGTGATCGTGAGGATCCGGTTGCGGCGCTCACGGGACTGCTCGGCGCGCCGCATCTCCTCTATCCGCGCCTTGCGCGACCTGCTGTCTGTCTTCTTGGCGGAACCCATGCGGTGGTCCTTCTGGGGAAAAGGGGGCGGTCGGGTCAGCTGATCGTAGTGGGGGAGCGAGGCGCACTCGCAGGGAGGCCAGCGGAATGGCCGAATGATCCGGGCCTCCGGCGACAATTTTACGGTGAGCGGAGACGGCGGGCGTCGGCCATTACATGTGCGGCGGTCAGCAGGCAAGATGGGCATCAGAGCAGTACACCTGCCGTACGTGAGGCGTTCGGACCGAGGTCGGCCGGCCGATCGCGGCCCGCAATGCGCATGAAATGCTGTTGTGGTGGGATGCTCAGGTGCCCGACCGCCTCCCTGGGACGGGAGCAGGCGGCCTGACCAGCAAGGATTGGGTGGAAGCGGAAGATGGACAAGCAGCAGGAGTTCGTGCTCCGTACATTGGAGGAGCGCGACATCCGTTTCGTACGCCTGTGGTTCACGGACGTGCTGGGCTTCCTCAAGTCCGTCGCCGTGGCTCCGGCCGAGCTGGAGCAGGCCTTCGACGAGGGCATCGGGTTCGACGGATCGGCCATTGAGGGCTTCGCCCGCGTCTACGAGTCCGACATGATCGCCAAGCCGGACCCGTCGACCTTCCAGGTCCTCCCGTGGCGCGCGGAGGCCCCCGGCACGGCCCGCATGTTCTGCGACATCCTCATGCCGGACGGCTCGCCGTCCTTCGCGGACCCGCGGTACGTGCTGAAGCGCGCCCTCGCCAAGGCCTCCGACCTGGGTTTCACCTTCTACACCCACCCGGAGATCGAGTTCTTCCTGCTGAAGGACAAGCCGGTCGACGGCACGCGCCCGACTCCGGCCGACAACTCCGGCTACTTCGACCACACCCCCCAGAACGTCGGCATGGACTTCCGCCGCCAGGCGATCACCATGCTGGAGTCGATGGGCATCTCGGTCGAGTTCTCGCACCACGAGGGCGCCCCGGG
Organism: Streptomyces sp. 2A115; assembly: GCF_052245575.1. Classification (NCBI taxonomy): domain Bacteria; kingdom Bacillati; phylum Actinomycetota; class Actinomycetes; order Kitasatosporales; family Streptomycetaceae; genus Streptomyces; species Streptomyces sp. 2A115. The sequence goes on from NZ_JBQQCG010000083.1 coordinate 23,540, forward strand.
CCAGCAGGAGATCGACCTGCGCTACGCGGACGCGCTCTCCACGGCCGACAACATCATGACGTTCCGCCTGGTCATGAAGCAGGTGGCGCTGGAGCAGGGCGTCCAGGCGACCTTCATGCCGAAGCCGTTCTCCGAGCACCCCGGCTCCGGCATGCACACGCACCTCTCCCTCTTCGAGGGCGACCGCAACGCCTTCTACGAGTCCGGCTCCGAGTACCAGCTCTCCAAGGTCGGCCGTTCCTTCATCGCGGGCCTGCTCAAGCACGCCGCGGAGATCTCGGCCGTCTCCAACCAGTGGGTCAACTCCTACAAGCGCATCTGGGGCGGCTCCGAGCGCACCGCGGGCGCCGGCGGCGAGGCCCCCTCGTACATCTGCTGGGGCCACAACAACCGCTCGGCCCTCGTCCGCGTCCCGATGTACAAGCCCGGCAAGACGGGCTCGGCGCGGGTCGAGGTCCGCTCCCTGGACTCGGGCGCGAACCCGTACCTGGCGTACGCGCTGCTCCTCGCCGCCGGTCTCAAGGGCATCGAGCAGGGCTACGAGCTCCCGCCGGGCGCCGACGACGACGTCTGGGCCCTCTCCGACGCCGAGCGCCGCGCGATGGGCATCGAGCCCCTGCCCCAGAACCTGGGCGAGGCCCTCACCCTCATGGAGCGCAGCGAACTGGTCGCCGAGACGCTCGGCGAGCACGTCTTCGACTTCTTCCTCCGCAACAAGCGCCAGGAGTGGGAGGAGTACCGCTCCGAGGTGACTGCCTTTGAGCTGCGGAAGAACTTGCCTGTGCTGTAGGTGCAGGTCAGCGGGGTATCCCGCCAGAACGGCACGTGGGGCCGACGGTCGCTGACCGTCGGCCCCACGGCGTCTCACAGGCCGTCGTCCAAGGCGGGTAATCGGGGATCCGGAGTCGAGCAGTCCGTGACGTGAGTGGAGAGCGGGCGTCGGCGAGGCCGAGGGCAGCCGTTACAGGGTCTCCGAACGTGCGATCCGACGCCGAGGGGCAGCCGCCCCTCGGCGTCAGCGGATGAGCGGAGGCGCTACTGCTGAGCCAGGTCCGTCAGCAGCTGATGCAGTGGCTTCGTCGCCCGCTGGCGGTACTCCTGGACCGACCAGCCGTTGCCGTCCGGGTCCTTGAAGTACATGAAGGTGGCGCCGTCGTCGGGGGCGTACTGCACCGGCTCGGAGATGTCGAGGCCGCGCTCGGACAGCTCGGCGTGGGCCGCCTTGATGTCGGCGACGCACAGTTGGAGGCCCTGGTACGAGCCCGGCGACGGCGTCGGTCCTGCCATCGTCTCCCAGAGGGTGTCACCGAGGGCGATGGAACAGCCGGAGCCCGGAGGCGTCAGCTGGACGATGCGCATGCCGGGCATGACCTCCTGGTCGATGTCGACGTGGAAGCCGACCTTGTCCCGGTAGAAGTCCCGGGCCCGGTCGATGTCGCTGACTGGCAGCGGGATCACTTCGAGTGTGTATTGCATTTGTTTCTCGTCCTCCGAGTCGCACCGACAGGAGTGTCAGCCGAATCGCCAACGGGTCTGGCTGAACGGCTCTCCCTTACCGAAGCCGAAAACGGTCCCGGGCGCCACCGCGAAGACAAGGGCATTCCCGGGGCCGTGGTGGAAGAAGCCGTCGCGCACCTCGAAGTGCCAGAAACTGCCGTACTTGCGCTCCCACGCCCCGGCCAGCTCGCGCAGCCTGCCGTCGTCGGTCACCCGGACGGCCTCGCCCTCCACCACGAGGTCGTATCCCTTGTTCCAGGTGTTCGTGCCGGTGGTCAGCACCACGTGCGGGTTCAGCGCGAGATTGCGTGCCTTGCGCTCCTCGGGCCCCGTGCAGAAGTGCAACGCGCCGTCCGCCCACACCGCGGGCAGCGGCGTGACGTGCGGGCGGCCGTCGGGCCGTACGGTCGAGATCCAGAACAGCTCGGCCTCGGAGAGCATCGTCTCGGCCTCGGACCAGGGGCGTGCGGTGGCGGTCTCGTCGCTGTAGCGGGCGTCTAGCTCGGCCCGTGCTTGCATGGGTTTCCTCCTGGCGCAGAAATCGGATGAATCATGATGAATCGGATGGCTGGAGTTCCCTCGTCAGGACAGACCTCGGCCACGGGCGGAACTCATCGGTCACCGATCCGCTCCGGCGCTTCTCTCCGGCACTCCGGTTAGGCTCAACGCCGTACGACCTTGATCCGACGGGAGGGCCGAGGATGACGACGCCGGGGCGCAGGAGCAGTACCTTCACTCGGCTGCTGCGGCACGGTTTCATCGATCCGTCGGCCGCCGAGCGACTGCTGGAGAGCGCGGAGCTGGCGCCGATAAGGACCGACCCGGTGCTGCTCGACGCGCTCGGGGCCACCGCCGATCCGGATCTTGCGCTGCTCGGGCTCGTACGGCTCGTCGAGGCGCAGGACGGTCACGCGGGCCAGCGCGAGCTGCTGGACACGCTGATCGCGGCCAAGCCGCTGCGGGACCGGCTGCTCGGAGTGCTCGGCGCCTCCGCCGCCCTCGGCGACCACCTCGCCCGGCATCCGCTCGACTGGCACGCCCTCGTGATGTACGAGCCGCAGGACCTGCACCCCGGCATCGCGGAGTTCGAGCGCGGGCTCGCCGAGGCCACCGACCCGGTGTCGCTGCGGGTCGCCTACCGGCGCTGTCTGCTGTCCGTCGCCGCGCGTGACGTGTGCGGGACGACCGATCTCGCGCAGACCGCGGCCGAGCTCGCGGACCTCGCGACCGCCACGCTGCGGGCCGCCCTCGCCATCGCCCGGGGCGCGGCGCCCGAGGACGCCGCGCTGTGCCGGCTCGCGGTCATCGCGATGGGCAAGTGCGGAGGCCACGAGCTCAACTACGTCTCCGATGTCGATGTCATCTTCGTCGGGGAGGCCGTGGACGGGGCCGATGAGGGGAAGGCGCTTCGGGCCGCGACCCGGCTGGCTTCTCATCTGATGCGGATCTGCTCCGAGACCACCGTGGAAGGGTCGATCTGGCCCGTTGACGCCAATCTGCGGCCCGAGGGGCGCAACGGGCCGTTGGTGCGGTCGCTGTCCAGCCATCTCGCGTACTACCAGCGGTGGGCCAAGACCTGGGAGTTCCAGGCCCTGTTGAAGGCGCGGCCCGTCGCCGGGGACATCGAGCTGGGGGAGACGTACGTCGCCACGCTCGCGCCGCTCGTCTGGCAGGCCGCCGAGCGGGAGAACTTCGTCTCCGACGTGCAGAAGATGCGGCGGAGAGTCGTCGAGACCATTCCGGTCGCTGAGCTCGAGCGGGAGCTGAAGCTCGGGCCGGGAGGCCTGCGGGACGTCGAATTCGCTGTGCAGCTGCTGCAGTTGGTGCACGGACGGGCCGATACGTCGTTGCGGAGCGGGACCACGCTGGATGCCCTCAGGGCGCTGGCGGAGGGCGGGTACGTGGGGCGCGTCGATGCCGGGCAGCTCGATGAGGCCTATCGGTTTCTGCGGTCCATGGAGCACCGCATTCAGCTCTTCCGGCTGCGGCGTACGCATCTCGTGCCCGACGACGAGGCCGATCTACGGCGTATCGGGCGGTCGTTGGGGCTGCGTACGGAGCCGGTCGCCGAGCTGAACCGGGAGTGGAAGCGGCACGCCGCCGTCGTGCGCCGACTGCACGAGAAGCTCTTCTACCGGCCGTTGCTCGATGCTGTCGCTCAACTCGCGCCCGGTGAGAGCCGGTTGAGCGCGGGTGCGGCGCGGGAGCGGTTGGTCGCTCTCGGGTACGCGGATCCCGCTGCGGCGTTGCGGCATCTGGAGGCGCTCGCTTCCGGGGTTTCTCGGAAGGCCGCCATTCAGCGGACCTTGCTGCCCGTGTTGTTGGGGTGGTTCGCGGACTCCGCCGATCCCGATGCCGGGTTGCTCAACTTCCGCAAGGTTTCTGACGCGTTGGGCAAGACCCCTTGGTATCTACGGTTGTTGAGGGACGAAGGGGCTGCCGCTGAGAATCTTGCCCGGGTGCTGTCCGCCGGACGGCTCGCGCCCGATCTGCTGATGCGGGCGCCCGAGGCGGTGGCGCTGCTCGGGGACGGCAAGGCGGGCGGTCTCGAACCCAGGGACCGGGCCCACCTGGAGCAGGAGATCCTCGCGGCCGTGGGGCGGGCCAGTGGGGGAGAGGCCGCGGTGACCGCGGCGCGGGGTGTGCGGCGGCGGGAGCTGTTCCGTACGGCCGCCATCGACATCATCAGTTCCTACGGCACCGAGGAGTCGCCCGCCTCGGCCGATCAGGGTGCGCTGGTGGACCTGGTGGGCGGGGCGGTGTCCGACCTGACCGCCGCGACGCTGGCCGGGGCTTTGCGGGCCGTGGTGCGGGACGGGTGGGGGGAGACTCTGCCCACCCGGTTCACGGTGATCGGTATGGGGCGCTTCGGTGGACACGAGCTGGGTTACGGGTCCGATGCCGATGTGCTGTTCGTGCACGAGCCCTGGGAGGGTGTGGACGAGCAGGAGGCCTCCCGGGCCGCGAATGCCGTTGTCTCCGAGATGCGGCGGCTGCTTCAGGTCTCCAGTTCTGATCCGCCGCTGTTGATCGACGCGGACCTGCGGCCGGAGGGGAAGTCCGGGCCGATGGTACGGACCTTGAACTCGTACGAGGCCTACTACCGACGGTGGTCGTTGGTGTGGGAGTCGCAGGCGTTGCTGCGGGCCGAGGTCGTCGCGGGGGACGCGGACCTGGGGCGACGGTTCCTCGAGCTGGTCGATCCGTTGCGGTATCCGGCGGAGGGGCTCGGCGATGACGCGGTGCGGGAGATTCGGCGGCTGAAGGCTCGTATGGAGTCGGAGCGGATGCCTCGTGCGGCCGATCCGACCTTGCACACCAAGCTGGGGCGGGGCGGGCTCTCCGATGTGGAGTGGACCGTTCAGCTGCTTCAGCTGCGGCACGGGTGGGTGGAGCCGGGGCTGCGGACGACTCGTACGCGGGAAGCGCTTGCCGCGGCTTGTGCCGCTGGGCTGATCTCTGCTGAGGACGCTTCGATACTGGACGAGGCGTGGGTGCTGGCCACTCGGGTGCGGAACGCTGTGATGCTCGTGCGGGGGCGGGCGGGGGATACGTTTCCGTCCGGCGGGCGTGAGCTGGCCGCGGTGGGGCGGTACCTGGGGTACGGGCCTGGGCATGTGGGGGACATGCTCGATGACTATCGGCGTACTACTCGGCGGGCTCGGGCTGTGGTGGATGAGCTGTTTTACGGGGCGTAGGCCTCCGGCGGTTGGACGGTTGTTCGGCGGTTGTTCCAGTGCCGGTGGGTGGGGGCCGGTCGCCCAGTTCCCCGCGCCCCTGATTCGGGCCGCCCCGGCCCTTCGCCGGTACCAGTTGTGGCAGGGCGTACGGGAGGGAGCCGTACCAGGCGCGTGCCACCGTGAAGCCGAATGCCAGGCACAGCATGCCGCCCACCGCGTCCAGCCAGAAGTGGTTGGCCGTGGCGACGATGACCACCAGGGTCGCCGTGGGGTAGAGGAGGCCGAGGATGCGGGCCCAGGGTGCCGAGGCCAGGGCGAAGATCGTGAGGCCGCACCAGAGGGACCAGCCGATGTGCATGGACGGCATCGCGGCGTACTGGTTCGACATGTTCTTCAGGTCGCCGGAGGCCATCGAGCCCCAGGTCTGATGGACCACGACCGTGTCGATGAAGTCGGTGTTGGTCATCAGGCGGGGCGGGGCGAGTGGATACAGATAGTAACCGAGCAGGGCCACACCTGTGGTCGCGAAGAGCACCATGCGGGTCGCCGCGTAGCGGCCGGGATGGCCCCGGAAGAGCCAGACCAGGACGCCCAGGGTGATCACGAAGTGCAGCGTCGCGTAGTAGTAGTTCATGCCCACGATCAGCCAAGTCACCGAGTTCACGGTGTGGTTGACGGAGTCCTCGATGGCGAGGCCGAGGTGGTGCTCCACCTTCCAGATCCAGTCCGCGTTGCGCAGGGCTTCCGCCCGCTGCTCCGGGACCGCGTTGCGGATCAGTGAGTACGTCCAGTAACTCACCGCGATCAGCAGGATCTCGAACCAGAGCCGAGGGCGGCGCGGCGTGCGCAATCCGCGCAGGAGACGCTGCCCCGCGCGGTCCTTCGCCTCGTCCGCGACGGGCTGTGGAGTGGCCGACTGCTGGCCTTCCAATGTCGTCACGGTGCTCTCACCCATAGGGACAGAGTCTGCCAGATAAGCCTTTCCCCACAGATCATCCCTCGGGTGGGTTCCGGTCGCATGTTCTACACCCGGAGTAGGTGGGGCGCTACTGCCTACGTACGATTTCGGTCCCCAGGGGACGAAGCGGTGGAACCGCGTACCACCAGTTCCGGCATGAACACGAACTCACTGTGGGGTGCCGGCGTCCCGCCGATCTCCTCCAGCAACGTGCGCACCGCGGCCTGGCCCATGGCCGGGACCGGTTTGCGGACCGTGGTGAGGGGCGGGTCCGTGAAGGCGATGAGCGGGGAGTCGTCGAAGCCGACGACGGAGATGTCCTGGGGGACCTTGAGGTCGCGTTGGCGGGCGGCCCGTATGGCGCCCAGGGCCATCATGTCGCTCGCGCAGACGATGGCCGTGCAGTCGCGGTCGATGAGCGCGTTGGTGGCCGCCTGGCCGCCCTCCAGTGTGTACAGCGAGTGCTGGACCAGGCGCTCTTCGATGTCCGCCGCGGTCAGGCCCAGCAGGTCCTGCATCGTGCGGACGAAACCCTCGATCTTGCGCTGGACCGGCACGAACCGCTTCGGGCCCAGGGCGAGGCCGATCCGGGTGTGACCGAGCGAGACGAGGTGGGTCACCGCGAGGGCCATCGCCGCCCGGTCGTCGGGGGAGATGAAGGGGGCCTGCACCTTCGGGGAGAAACCGTCGACCAGGACGAAGGGCACCCCTCGGCCGCGCAGTTGCTCGTACCGCTGCATGTCCGCGGAGGTGTCGGCGTGCAGTCCGGAGACGAAGATGATGCCGGCGACGCCCCGGTCGACCAGCATCTCGGTCAGCTCGTCCTCGGTGGAGCCGCCCGGTGTCTGGGTCGCCAGGACGGGCGTGTAGCCCTGCCTGGTCAGAGCCTGGCCGATGACCTGGGCCAGGGCAGGGAATATCGGGTTCTCCAGCTCCGGGGTTATCAGCCCGACGAGCCCTTCGCTGCGCTGCCGCAGGCGTACGGGCCGCTCGTAGCCCAGCACGTCCAGCGCGGCCAGGACGGACTGGCGGGTGGTCGCGGCGACGCCCGGCTTCCCGTTCAGGACGCGGCTGACCGTCGCTTCGCTCACCCCCGCCTGGGCTGCGATGTCGGCAAGCCGTGTGGTCACAGGGGTGGACTGTACCGGCCGGGTAACGCCTTGCCCACCGAACGAACGCCGTGCGCGGGCACTTGAACGGCGCGCTCCGGGCTGCTGCGTCATCGCGCTCCCTCGTGGTCTCTGGTCGGCATGCTGGTCGGTGCCTGCCGCGTGCGCTCGCGGGTCAGTCGGGCGGATCCCGCAAGGCGTCTGCGGTGTGATGATCCCCGTGGCGGACCGGTATGGCAAGAGCTTGCAGAGTCTTGCACAGCGGCCTCTTGGCCGGTGAACGGCCCCAAGTGAGGCCTCGGGATGGTCGAGAGGTGGTCACGGGCGGGTAACTGTCGGTCGGTCTTGCATTTTTTTGCTGCAAGACCTTTCGCCGCCCTTGCATCGCTGTTACGTTCACGTCGCCCGGCGGCGGCAACGACGCGGTCGGCAAGTCGGCGGGGACGGCAGGACGGGGCCGCTCCCTCAACCACACGGGCTTTCACCCTCAAGGAGAACTCATGCGGCGTGGCATAGCGGCCACCGCACTGGTGGCGTCCCTCGCCCTCGCGGCGACGGCCTGCGGCGGCGACAGCGACAGTGGCGAGGCGGGCGGTCCGGTCACCATCACCTGGTGGGACACGTCCAACGCCACCAACGAGGCACCGACGTACAAGGCCCTCGCCAAGGACTTCGAGAAGGCCAACCCGGACATCAAGGTCAAGTACGTCAACGTGCCCTTCGACCAGGCGCAGAACAAGTTCGACACCGCCGCCGGCTCCAAGGGCGCCCCGGACATCCTGCGCTCCGAGGTCGGCTGGACCCCCGCGTTCGCGAAGAAGGGCTTCTTCCTGCCCCTCGACGGCACCGAGGCCCTCGCGGACCAGAGCAAGTTCCAGCCCAGCCTGATCGAGCAGGCCAAGTACGACGGCAAGACGTACGGCGTGCCGCTGGTCACCGACACCCTCGCGCTCGTCTACAACAAGGCCCTCTTCAAGGAAGCGGGCCTTGAGGCGCCCACCACCTGGGCCGAGCTCAAGAGCGCCGCCGCCACGGTCGAGAAGAAGACGGGCGTCGACGGCTACTGGGGGTCGACGCAGGCGTACTACGCGCAGTCGTTCCTCTACGGCGAGGGCACCGACACGGTCGACGCCGACGCCAAGAAGATCACCGTGAAGTCGGCCGCCGCGGTCAAGGGCTACGAGACCTGGCAGGGCCTGTTCGACGGCAAGGGCCTGCACAAGGCCGACACCACCGTCGACGCCTACGCCCACATCCAGGAGGCGTTCGTCAGCGGCAAGGTCGCCTCGATCATCCAGGGGCCCTGGGAGATCACGAACTTCTACAAGGGCTCGGCCTTCAAGGACAAGGCCAACCTGGGCATCGCCACCGTCCCGGCCGGCGCCGGCGGCAAGGCCGGCGCGCCGACCGGCGGCCACAACCTCTCCGTGTACGCGGGCTCGGACAAGGCCCACCAGGAGGCCTCGCTGAAGTTCCTGAAGTTCATGTCGTCGCAGAAGTCGCAGGAGACGATCGCGCTCAAGAACTCCACGCTCCCGACGCGCGAGGACGCCTACACGGCCGAGGTCAAGGCCGACCCGGGCATCGCGGGCTATCAGAGCGTGCTCGCCTCCGCCCAGCCGCGCCCGGCGCTGCCCGAGTACAGCTCGCTGTGGGGTCCGCTCGACATCGAGCTGAACAAGGTCGCCGCCGGCAACGAGTCGCTGGACAAGGGCCTGAGCAACGCGGAGACCGCGATCGCCAAGCTGGTCCCGGACTTCAGCAAGTGAGCCCGCGTGGCCGCCGGATCCTCCCCCACCGGGGGGGATCCGTCGGCCACCGGCTGTGCGTGCGCCCAACCCGATGATTTTCCAGAAGGTGTCGAACCATGACAGTCGTCATCGACCGCGCGACCGGCAAGCGCCGCGGTGAGCGCGACCCGCGCCCCGGTCCGCTCCAGCGCCTCAGACACTCGTACCAGAAGTACTGGTACGCGTACGCGATGATCACCCCGGTGGTCGTCGTGCTCGGCGTGCTGGTGCTCTATCCGCTGGCGCGGGGCATCTACCTGACGTTCACCGACGCCACCAGCCTCAACTCGGCCCGCACCATCGGCGTCAACCACATCGACGCCACCTACGAGTTCATCGGCCTCGACAACTACGCCGACATCCTGTGGGGCCCGACCTCGTACGACCGTTTCTGGTCGCACTTCATCTGGACGATCGTGTGGACGGCCCTGTGCGTCCTGCTCCACTACGCCATCGGCCTCGGCCTGGCCCTGCTGCTCAACCAGAAGCTGCGCGGCCGCACCTTCTACCGGCTCATCCTGGTCCTGCCGTGGGCCGTGCCCACCTTCGTCACCGTCTTCGGCTGGCGGTTCATGCTCGCCGACGCCGGGATCATCAACTCCATGCTCGACGCGGTGCACCTGCCGTCGCCGCTGTGGCTGGAGGACACCTTCTGGCAGCGCGCGGCCGCGATCATGGTCAACACGTGGTGCGGTGTGCCGTTCATGATGGTCTCGCTGCTGGGCGGGCTGCAGTCCATCGACTCCGTGCTGTACGAGGCCGCGGAGATGGACGGGGCGGGCGCCTGGCAGCGGTTCCGGCACGTCACGCTGCCGGGGCTGCGGTCGGTCAGCTCCACCGTCGTACTGCTCGGCGTGATCTGGACCTTCAACCAGTTCGCCATCATCTTCCTGCTCTTCGGCGACACCGCGCCGGACGCGCAGATCCTCGTCACCTGGGCCTACTACCTGGGCTTCGGACAGCAGCCGCGCGACTACGCGCAGTCCGCCGCGTACGGCGTCCTGCTGCTCTCCATCCTGATCGTCTTCACCTCCGTCTACCGCCGCTGGCTGGCCCGCAATGAGCAGCAGCTCGCGACCTGAGGCAGGAGCCCCCATGAGCACCACGACAGTCCAGAGTTCCGCCCCGGCGGACCGGGTCCCCACGGACACCACCCCGACGGGCAAGGGGCGGCGGCGAGGTGAGCGCGGCCTCGCCGGCTCGCTCACCTCGCACGGCATCCTGATCGTCGCGAGCCTGATCGCGCTCTTCCCGATCGCCTGGCTGGTCTACCTGTCCCTCGGCCCGGACAAGGACGACTACCTGCACCCCGGCGGCATCCTCGGCAAGATGACGCTCGACAACTACTCGTTCGTCCTCCAGCACACGCCGTTCTTCGACTGGCTGTGGAGCACGCTCATCGTGTCGCTCGGCACGACGGTCATCGGCGTACTGGTCGCCGCCACCACGGGCTACGCGGTCTCCCGCATGCGCTTCCCGGGCTACAAGAAGTTCATGTGGGTGCTGCTGGTCACCCAGATGTTCCCGGTCGCCGTGCTGATGGTGCCGATGTACGAGATCCTTTCGGAACTCCAGCTCATCGACAACTACTTGGGCCTGATCCTCGTCTACTGCTCGACCGCCGTGCCGTACTGCGCCTGGCTGCTCAAGGGCTACTTCGACACCATCCCCTTCGAGATCGACGAGGCGGGGCGCGTCGACGGCCTGTCGCCCTTCGGCACGTTCGCGCGGCTGATCCTGCCGCTCGCCAAGCCGGGCCTGGCGGTCGCCGCCTTCTACAGCTTCATCACCGCGTTCGGCGAGGTCGCCTTCGCCTCGACGTTCATGCTGTCCGACACGAAGTACACGTTCGCCGTCGGTCTGCAGAGTTTCGTCAGCGAGCACGACGCCCAGCGGAACCTGATGGCCGCCACCGCGGTGTTGGTGGCCATCCCTGTCTCCGCGTTCTTCTACCTTGTGCAGAAGAACCTGGTGACCGGTCTGACCGCGGGCGGCACGAAAGGCTGACGCCCTTGACGCGTATTACGCCCGTTACGTCTATTGCACGCACGACGCCCACTACGCCCACTACGCCCACGACGTCCTGTCGGCGAAGTACCGCCTGCCGGGTGGCGCCCGACCCCCGGCAGGCGCCAGCTTTGACGACAGGAGCCGAGCTTCCGAGCTCCCGTGCGTTCAGCGCGGCCGCCTCACATCCGGCATCCGGCAGACTCCGAGATTTCCGCAAACCGCCGAAAACCTGAAAGCGCCACAATTTTGTAGACCAGTCGACAGACCTCCGTGGACCGCACTCTCCCCACCGCATCAAGGACGCCATGAGCCAGCACTCCGCCGACCAGGCACCGACCTCCGCCCTCGCCACCGTCGCCGCCCACCGCGACTGGTGGCGCGACGCGGTGATCTACCAGGTCTATCCGCGCAGCTTCGCCGACAGCAACGGCGACGGCATGGGCGACCTGGAGGGCGTACGTTCCCGACTTCCGTATCTGCGTGACCTCGGCGTGGACGCCGTGTGGCTCAGCCCCTTCTACGCCTCGCCACAGGCCGACGCCGGCTACGACGTGGCCGACTACCGGGCCGTCGACCCGATGTTCGGCAACCTGCTGGACGCCGACGCGCTGATCCGCGACGCCCACGAGCTGAGCCTGAGGATCATCGTCGACCTCGTGCCCAACCACTCCTCCGACCAGCACGAGTGGTTCAAGCGGGCCCTCGCCGACGGCCCGGGTTCGCCGCTGCGGGACCGCTACCACTTCCGCCCGGGGAAGGGCGTCGACGGTGAACTCCCGCCCAACGACTGGGAGTCCATCTTCGGCGGGCCCGCCTGGACCCGGGTGACCGAGCCGGACGGCACCCCCGGCGACTGGTACCTGCACCTCTTCGCGCCCGAGCAGCCCGATTTCAACTGGGACCACCCGGCCGTCGGTGACGAGTTCCGCTCGATCCTGCGGTTCTGGCTCGACATGGGCGTCGACGGCTTCCGTATCGACGTCGCGCACGGGCTGGTGAAGGCGGCGGGCCTGCCCGACCTGGGTTCCCATGGGCAGGTGAAGCTGCTGGGCAACGATGTCATGCCGTTCTTCGACCAGGAGGGCGTGCACGAGATCTACCGGTCCTGGCGGATCGTCCTGGACGAATACGCGGGCCAGCGCATTTTCGTCGCCGAGGCCTGGACCCCGACGATCGAGCGCACCGCCAACTACGTCCGCCCCGACGAACTGCACCAGGCCTTCAACTTCCAGTACCTGAGCACCCATTGGGACGCCGACGAGCTGCGCTCCTGCGTCGACCGCACCCTCGACGCGATGCGCCCCGTCGGCGCCCCCGCCACCTGGGTGCTGTCCAACCACGATGTGACCCGGCACGCGACACGGTTCGCCAACCCGGCCGGGCTCGGCACCCAGATCCGTACCGCCGGAGACCGCGAGCTGGGCCTGCGCCGGGCGCGCGCGGCGACGCTCCTGATGCTCGCGCTGCCCGGGTCCGCCTACCTGTACCAGGGCGAGGAGCTGGGCCTGCCCGACGTCGTCGACCTGTCCGACGAGGTGCGTCAGGACCCCGCCTACTTCCGGGGGGCCGGTCAGGACGGGTTCCGCGACGGGTGCCGGGTGCCGATCCCGTGGACGCGGGACGGCTCGTCGTACGGCTTCGGCGGTGGCGGCAGCTGGCTGCCCCAGCCGTCCGGCTGGGGCGAGTTGAGCATCGAGGCGCAGACCGGGGTCGCGGACTCCACGCTGGAGCTGTACCGGTCCGCGCTCGCCGTGCGCCGTGAGCAGCCCGACCTGGGCGCGGGCGACTCCGTCGAGTGGCTGAAGGCACCCGAAGGCGTACTGGCCTTCAGGCGCGGGGCGTTCGCCTGCACCACGAACACCGGTGGTGAGGCGGTGACCGTTCCGGCGTACGGGCGGGTGCTGCTCACCAGCGGCGAGGTGGCCGTGACGGACGAGGGCGAGGCGAAGCTGCCGGCGGACACCACGGTGTGGTGGACCGACAACTGACCGCCCGTCAACCGAGGGGTTCTGCAAGAACTTTCCGGAATTTTCAGAAGCCCGCCTTCCGCTTCGGGAGGCGGGCTTCTAGTATCTGGCGCACCGCATGGCGGTTGAATCTTGCAGCAAGAACCTTCAACGGAGAAGGACCCCCACATGGCCAAGAGAGCTCTCTCCGGCGCGCTCGCCCTCGCGGCGGCCGCGCTCGTCGTCCCTGCGGGCACCGCGCACGCCTCCCCGCCGGGAACCAGGGACGTCACCGCCGTCCTGTTCGAGTGGACCTTCGCCTCGGTCGCCAAGGAGTGCACCAACCGCCTGGGCCCGGCCGGTTACGGATACGTCCAGGTCTCGCCGCCCGCCGAGCACATACAGGGCCCGCAGTGGTGGACCTCGTACCAGCCCGTCAGCTACAAGATCGCCGGGCGGCTCGGTGACAGGACCGCCTTCCAGAGCATGGTCAACACCTGCCACGCGGCAGGCGTGAAGGTCGTGGCCGACACCGTCATCAACCACATGTCGGCGGGCTCGGGCACCGGCACCGGCGGCTCCTCGTACTCGAAGTACAACTACCCGGGCCTGTACTCCTCGTACGACTTCGACGACTGCACCGCCACCATCAGCGACTACACCAACCGCGCCAACGTGCAGAACTGCGAACTCGTCGAGCTCTCCGATCTGGACACCGGCGAGGAGTACGTCCGCGCGACCATCGCCAAGTACCTGAACGACCTGCTCTCCCTCGGCGTCGACGGCTTCCGTGTCGACGTGGCCAAGCACATGCCGGCCGCTGACCTCGCCAACATCAAGGCCCGGCTGAGCAATCCGTCCGTGTACTGGAAGCAGGAGGTCATCTTCGGCTCCGGCGAGGCCGTCCAGCCGACCGAGTACACAGGCAACGGAGACGTCCAGGAGTTCCGGTACGCGTACGACCTCAAGCGCGTCTTCAACAATGAGAACCTCGCCTACCTGAAGAACTACGGCGAGGGCTGGGGATACCTGAACAGCGGCGTCTCCGGCGTCTTCGTCGACAACCACGACACCGAGCGCAACGGCTCCACGCTCAGCTACAAGGACAACGCGAACTACACGCTGGCGAACGTCTTCATGCTGGCCTGGCCATACGGCGCGCCTGACATCAACTCCGGCTACGAGTTCTCCTCGACGGACGCGGGTCCGCCCAACGGCGGTACGGTCAACGCCTGTTGGCAGGACGGCTGGAAGTGCCAGCACGCCTGGCCGGAGATCCAGTCGTTGGTGGCCTTCCGCAACACCACCAGGGGTGAATCCGTCAGCGACTGGTGGGACAACGGCAACGACGCGATCGCCTTCGGCAGGGGCGGCAAGGGCTACGTGGCCATCAATCACGAGTCGAGCTCGCTGACGCGTACCTACCAGACCTCGCTGGCCGCGGGCACGTACTGCGACGTCCAGAGCAATACCAGCGTCACGGTGAACGGCTCGGGTCAGCTCACGGCGACGCTCGCGTCCAACGCGGCGCTGGCGATTTACGCGGGCAAGTCCAGCTGCTGAGCCCTGAGCCCTGAGTGCTGGGCGCCGAGTGCTGGGCGGGGATGGAAGGCCCGGCCGCTTCTGCCATCCCTGTCACTGGGGTCGCCCCGGTCATCGCTGTCACGGTGACCGGGGCTTCGCGGCGCTCCTGACTGAAAGTTCTTTCTGATCCTTTCAAGACTCTTGCTGCAAGCCTTGCACAGGCGATACGTTCACGCCGACGCCCGGCAGAGCAGCCGTGCCGTGGCGTGGGGTCGGACCCAATGAGTCAAATGAGCCGTATTTGCTAGGAGTTCACGCCTGTGGCCCTGATACCGAGATGGCCGGCGCCGCGGGTGCGCCGCGCCGCCGCCACGCACCGCGGACGGATCGCGGCGACAGCTGCCGCCGCGCTTGCCGTCACCCTCGTCCAGCCCCTCGTCGCCCGGGCAGAGACCCCGCCCGCGCCCCCGTCGGACGCGAAGCTCGCCGCCGAGCCGTCGCGTCACGACCTGACCCGCGAGCAGTTCTACTTCGTCCTGCCGGACCGCTTCGCCAACGGCGACGCGTCCAACGACGAGGGCGGCCTCACCGGCTCCCGCCTCGCGACCGGCTATGACCCCACCGACAAGGGCTTCTACCAGGGCGGCGACCTCAAAGGGCTGACCAAGAAGCTCGAATACATCAAGGACCTCGGCACCACCGCCATCTGGCTGGCGCCGATCTTCAAGAACCAGCCCGTGCAGGGCGTCGGCAAGGACGCCTCCGCCGGGTACCACGGCTACTGGATCACCGACTTCACCCAGGTCGACCCGCACTTCGGCACGAACGAGGACCTCGGGAAGCTCATCGACAAGGCCCACGACAAGGGCATGAAGGTCTTCTTCGACGTCATCACCAACCACACCGCCGACGTCGTCGACTACGAGGAGAAGTCCTACGACTACCTCTCCAAGGGCGCCTTCCCGTATCTGACCAAGGACGGCGTGCCCTTCGACGACGCCGACTACGCGGACGGGACCAAGGACTTCCCGTCCGTGGGTGCCGGTTCCTTCCCGCGTACGCCCGTCGTGGCCGACGCGAAGAAGTACCTCAAGGTGCCGTCGTGGCTCAACGACCCGACGATGTACCACAACCGCGGCGACTCGACCTTCGCCGGCGAGAGTGCCGAGTACGGCGACTTCTCCGGCCTCGACGATCTGTGGACCGAGCGTCCCGAGGTCGTCGGCGGCATGGAGAAGATCTACCAGCGCTGGGTCAGGGACTACGACATCGACGGCTTCCGGATCGACACCGTGAAGCACGTCAACACGGAGTTCTGGACCCAGTGGGCCACCGCCCTCGACGCGTACGCGGCCAAGCAGGGCCGCGACGACTTCTTCATGTTCGGCGAGGTCTACTCGGCGGACACGTCGATCACCTCGCCGTACGTCACCCAGGGCCGCCTCGACTCCACGCTGGACTTCCCCTTCCAGGACGCGGCCCGTGCGTACGCCTCCCAGGGCGGCAGCGCGAAGCGCCTGGCCTCGGTCTTCGCGGACGACTACAAGTACACGACCGACAAGGCCAACGCGTACGAGCAGGTCACCTTCCTCGGCAACCACGACATGGGCCGCATCGGGTACTTCCTGAAGCAGGACAACCCCAAGGCGTCGGATGCCGAGCTGGTGAAGAAGGACAGGCTCGCGAACGAGCTGATGTTCCTCAGCCGCGGCAACCCGGTCGTCTACTACGGCGACGAGCAGGGCTTCACCGGCGCGGGCGGCGACAAGGACGCCCGACAGACGATGTTCGCGTCCCGGACGGCCGACTACCTGGACGACGACGAGCTGGGCACCGACCGTACGCACGCCGAGGACGCGTACGACAAGAGCGCACCGCTCTACAAGCAGATCAGTGCTCTCGCGAAACTCCGCAAGGACAACCCCGCCCTCGCGGACGGCGTACAGACGGAGCGGTACGCGGCCGACGGCGCCGGCGTCTACGCCTTCTCCCGCACGTACGCGGAGACGGGCGTCGAGTACGTCGTCGCCGTCAACAACGCCGACGAGGCGAAGGCGGCGACCTTCGCGACCGGCTCGGCGGGCATGACGTTCCGCGGGATCTACGGCACCGACGACGTGCTGAAGAGCACCGGCGACAAGAAGGTCACCGTCACCGTCCCGGCCGGTTCCTCGGTCGTGTTCAAGGCGGCGGGCAGGCTCGCTGAGCCTGCGACCAAGCCCGCCCTCACGCTGAAGGCTCCCGCCGCGGGCGCCACCGGCACCGTCGAGCTCTCCGCCGACGTGGACGGCGGTCAGCTCAACCGCGTTGTCTTCGCCGCCCAGGTCGGCGACGGCAAGTGGCGGACGCTCGGTTCCGCGGACCACGCCCCGTACAAGGTCACTCAGGTCGTCGGCAAGGACGTACCGGCCGGAACCGCCCTGCGCTACAAGGCGGTTGTGATCGACTCGGCAGGGCGTACGGCCGGTGCCACGGCCGCCTCCACCACCGGCACCCCGCCCGCCGAGGAGGTTCCGACCGCCTCCTCGCGCGAGTACGCGATCGTCCACTACAAGCGCGAGGACGGCGACTACACCGACTGGCGCCTGTACGCCTGGGGCGACATCGCCGACGGCGAGGGCACCACCTGGCCCGAGGGCCACGACTTCGTCGGCCGGGACGCCTACGGGGCCTTCGCCCACGTGAAGCTGAAGCCGGGCGCGTCGAACGTGGGCTTCCTCGTCATCGACAAGGACGGCAACAAGGACGTCTCCGCCGACCGCACGATCGACGTCACCAAGACGGGCGAGATCTGGGTCGAGCAGGGAAAGGAGGCGGTACGGACGGAGCGGCCGACCGCCGACTATCCGGCGCCGGACAAGACCAAGGCCGTCCTGCACTACCGCCGCGCCGACGGGAACTACGACGGCTGGGGTCTGCACACCTGGACCGGTTCCGCGAACCCCACGGACTGGTCGAAGCCCCTGGAGCCGGTGAAGACTGACGCGTATGGCGCGGTCTTCGAGGTACCGCTCACCGAGGGTGCCACCAGCCTCGGTTACATCATCCACAAGGGCGACGAGAAGGACCTGCCCGCCGACCAGTCGCTCGACCTCAAGGCCGACGGCCACGAGGTGTGGCTCTTGAACGGCCAGGAGAAGTACCTCCTGCCACAGCCCGCCGGCAGCGCCGCCGCACTCGACCTGACCACCTCCAAGGCGGTCTGGATCGACCGGAACACGGTGGCGTGGAACGGTAACGAGGCAGCCGCCTCCACCCAGTTGCTGTACTCCCGCGACGGCTCCATCAAGGTCGAGGACGGAGCCCTCGTCAGCGACGACGAGCGCTGGCTGCGGCTGGACAAGGCGACGCTCACCGACGCGCAGAAGGCCGAGTTCCCGCACCTGAAGGACTACCCGGCCTGGTCCGTCGACCCGCGCGACCGGGACCGGGTGCGCGAGGCACTGCGCGGCCAGCTGGTCGCCTCCCAACGGGCGGCGAACGGTGCCGTGTTGGCGGCGACAGGCGTGCAGATCGCGGGCGTACTCGACGATCTGTACGACGCGACGAAGGCCGACCTCGGGCCGACGTTCCGGGGCGGCCGCCCCACGCTTGCTGTCTGGGCGCCCACGGCGCAGGACGTGTCGCTGGAGATCGGCGACCGGGCCGTGCCCATGAAGAGGGACAACGCCACCGGCGTCTGGTCCCTCACCGGTCCCAAGTCCTGGAAGAACAAGCCCTACCGCTACGTCGTGAAGGTGTGGGCGCCCAGCGTCCGCGAGGTCGTCACCAACAAGGTCACCGACCCCTACTCGGTCGCTCTCACCGCCGACTCCGAGCGCAGCCTCGTCGTCGACCTCCGCGACGAGTCCCTTGCGCCGAGCGGCTGGTCGGGTCTCCAGAAGCCGAAGGCCGTTCCGCTGAAGGACGCCCAGATCCAGGAGCTGCACATCCGGGACTTCTCCGTCGAGGACAGGACGGCGGCCAACCCCGGCACGTACCTCGCCTTCACCGACAAGGACAGCGACGGCTCCAAGCACCTCAAGAGGCTTGCGGAGTCCGGGACGTCGTACGTCCATCTCCTGCCCGCCTTCGACATCGCCACCATCCCGGAGAAGAAGTCCGACCAGGCGACCGTCGACTGCGACCTCGCCTCCTACGCCGCCGACTCCGAGAAACAGCAGGAGTGCGTGGCGAAGATCGCCGCGAAGGACGCGTACAACTGGGGCTACGACCCGTACCACTACACGGTGCCGGAGGGCTCGTACGCCACCGACCCCGACGGGACCGGCCGCACGGTCGAGTTCAGGAAGATGGTCAAGTCCCTGAACGAGGACGGCCTGCGGGTCGTCATGGACGTGGTCTACAACCACACCACCGCGAGCGGCCAGGCCGACACCTCGGTGCTCGACAAGGTCGTGCCGGGCTACTACCAGCGGCTGCTCGCCGACGGCAGCGTCGCCACCTCCACCTGCTGTGCCAACACGGCGACCGAGAACACCATGATGGGCAAGCTGGTGGTGGACTCGATCGTCACGTGGGCCAAGGAGTACAAGGTCGACGGCTTCCGCTTCGACCTGATGGGGCACCACCCGAAGGCCAACATTCTGGCGGTCAGGAAGGCCCTCGACGCGCTCACCCCCGAAGAGGACGGCGTCGACGGGAAGAAGATCATCCTGTACGGCGAGGGCTGGAACTTCGGCGAGGTCGCGGACGACGCCCGCTTCGTGCAGGCCACGCAGAAGAACATGGCCGGAACCGGTGTCGCCACCTTCTCCGACCGGGCCCGTGACGCCGTGCGCGGCGGTGGCCCGTTCGACGAGGACCCGGGCGTCCAGGGCTTCGCGTCCGGCCTCTACACCGACCCCAACTCCTCCGGGGCAAACGGTACTTCGGCCGAGCAGAAGGCCCGGCTCCTGCACTACCAGGACCTGATCAAGGTGGGGCTCTCGGGCAATCTCAAGGCGTTCACCTTCACCGACACCAGCGGCAAGGAGGTCAAGGGCTCCGAGGTCGACTACAACGGGGCGCCCGCCGGGTACGCGGACGCGCCAGGCGACGCCCTCGCGTACGTGGACGCGCACGACAACGAGTCGCTGTTCGACGCGCTCACGTTCAAGCTGCCGACCTCAGTGAGCGCGGCCGACCGGGCGCGGATGCAGGTCCTCGCCATGGCGACGGCCACCCTGTCGCAGGGCCCGGCGCTGTCCCAGGCCGGCACCGACCTGCTGCGTTCGAAGTCCCTTGACCGCAACTCGTACGACAGCGGTGACTGGTTCAACGCCGTCCACTGGGACTGCCGGGACGGCAACGGCTTCGGGCGCGGACTGCCGATGGCCGCCGACAACGAGTCCAAGTGGCCTTACGCCAAGCCCTTGTTGACGTCCGTCGAGGTGGGCTGTCCGCAGATCGAGGGCGCCTCCGCCGCGTACCGGGACCTGTTGAAGATCCGTACGAGCGAGAGCGTCTTCGGACTCGACAGCACCGAGCAGGTGCGGTCGAAGCTGTCCTTCCCGCTGTCCGGCAAGGACGAGACGCCCGGTGTGATCACGATGAGGCTCGGCGATCTGGTCGTCGTCCTCAACGCCACACCCGAGCGGCAGAACCAGCGGATCTCGGCGCTCACCGGGACGGCGTACGCGCTGCACCCGGTGCAGGCCGAGGGCGCCGACCCTACCGTCAAGTCCAGCTCCTTCGATCCGGGATCGGGCACATTCGCCGTTCCAGGACGCAGCGTCGCCGTATTCGCCCGGACGGCCCGGTAGCGGACTAGCTTGGTGGGACAGGCCCCGAACGCGGCCTGTCCCACCTAGTCGTGTACCGAGGTGCGGTGGACATGGACGGAAACGGCAGTCAGGGCAGTCAGACCAGTTCCACCGTGCTGGTGGTCGACGACGCGGCGGCGGGCCGGTACGCCATGGGCGCCGTGCTGCGCCGCGACGGATACCGTGTCGTGCCCGTCGCCAGCGCGGCGGAGGTGCTCGGCGAACTCGACGTACGGCTGCGGGCCGGCTCCCTGCCCGACGTGGCGCTCGTCGATGTCGGGCTGCCGGACATGAGCGGCTTCGAACTGTGCCGCCGCCTCAAGGCGTCCCCTCCCACCGCCGACCTGCCCGTCGTGCACTTCTCGGCCGCGGCCGTGGCGTCCGCCGACCGATGCCGCGGCCTGGACGCGGGCGGCGAGGCGTATCTGACGGTGCCCGCGGAGCCCGAGGAGATCCAGGCGGTGGTACGGGCCGCGCTGCGCGGAGCCAGGGTGCGATCCGGGACCGAGGCGCACGTCCGGCGTCTCACGGTGCTCTCCGAGGCCATCGTGGCTGTGCAGGCCGCCCGGTGCCTGCAGGAGCTCGCCGACGCGGCCGCCGCCGGAGCCGCCCGGCTCACCAGCGCTCCGGCCGCGGTCTTCGTCCTCGGCGGGGACGGCGAGCTGTACTCGGGCACGTCCCGGTCCGGGGCACGGCTCACGCCGCCCGACGGCAGCGCCCACGACGCCGTGTCCCGGCTGATGCGGCGCGTCATGGCAGGGCGGACCGAGGTGCGTGGCACCGTCGTGCCGGCGCCTCTGTGGCCCCGCGGCTTCTTCCGGCCGGCCGGGCTCGACGACGCGCGCCTCACGCTGACCCGGACCCAGGACACCAGCGCCCTGGTGTGCCTGGCCACCCCCGCGCGCGGCGCCCGGACCCCGGAGCCGGACACCGACCGGGTCCTCGCCCAGCTCGCCCAGGCCACCGCCCTGGCCGCGCAGCCGCTGCTGATGTACCAGGTCGAACGGCATGTCGCGCTGACCCTCCAGCACAGTTTCCTGCCCAAGAGGCTGCCCCACCTGCCCGGCGTCGAGGCCGCCGTGCGCTATCTACCGGCCTCCCGGCAGACCGAGATCGGCGGCGACTTCTACGCGGGCCTGCGCACCCCCGACGGGGTGCTCGCCGTGGTCGGCGACGTCGTCGGGCACTCGCTGGAAGCGGCCACCGTCATGGTCGAGATCCGGCACGCGCTGCGCGGCTACTGCGTCGACGAGTCCGATCCCGGGGTGCTCGCCGAGCGGCTCGACCGGATGCTCCAGCACTACCACCCGGAGGTCACGGCCACCGTCTGTCTGGTCCTCGTCGACCCGGACACCGGCCGCACCCGCATCGCCAACGCGGGCCACATCCCGCCGCTCGTCGTACGGGACACGGGCGCCGCCGAGTACGCCAAGGCCTGTGGCCCGCTCCTCGGGCTCGGCCTGGACCGGCCGCCGCCGTCCGAGATCCTGCTGACCCCCACGGACCGGCTCCTGCTGGTCACCGACGGCCTCATCGAAACCCGCGGCACGGACCTGGCGGTCTCCATGGAACACCTGCGCACCGTCGCCGCCGACGCACCGGCCGGCCTGCGCGCCCTGTGCGACACGCTCCTGGACTGCTTCGGCCGTGAACGGGAGGACGACATCGCGCTTCTCGCCCTGAGGCTGACCTCGCGCTGCGACTAAGGTGAATCTGTTGACCTAGAACAGGAGTGCCCATGCCGCAGATCACCGTCGACTACTCCACACCGCTCGCCGACACCTTCGACCGGCAGGGCTTCGCGCTCGCCCTGCACGCCATGGTGGTGGAGACCGCCGCCGCGAAGATCGAGGCGTGCAAGACACGCTTCCGGCCGACCGAGGACATCGTGGTCGGCGCGGAGGGCGTCGGCCACGAGCATGTGCACGTCACGCTGGCGCTGCTGCCCGGCCGGACCGCCGAGACGAAGTCCGCGCTGACCGAGCGGACGCTCGAGCTGCTGAAATCCCACGTGAAGCCGCTTGACGGTCTGACGCTGCATGCCTCCGCGGAGGTTCGGGATCTTGACCCGTCGTATCAGAAGTTCGTGAACTAGCGAGCAACGCCCACAACCCGCACACGGCTTACGACGCCAGTGAGACCAGGCGGCCGATCAGATCCGTGAACGGACCCTCGGCCGGCTCCTCCGCGAACATATGGCGCAGCAGCGCGGCCATCTCGGGGTCGTACGCGGCGCTCACCGCGGCGAGTGCCGCGAAGTCGTTGACGAGTTGGGCCTCCAGCTCGCCGCGTGGAATCCGCCGTCCGTCCAGCCAGATCAGCGCGGTCGACTCGGCGAGCGAGATCCAGGAGCGGATGACCATTTCGAGCCGTGCGGGCGGCTGGTCGATCCGCAGATGCGCGAGGATCTGGAGGTACGCGGCCTGCCGTACGCCGTCGACGAGGGCGTTCGTGTTCGTCGAACCGACCGCCGGTCCGCCGCGCATCAGCGCCGAGAAACCGGGCCCGTGCTCGTCGACGAAGTCGAAGTACCGCCGCATGACCCGCAGCAGCCGCGCTCCGAGCGGCCCCTCCCGCGGCTCCACGAAGCGTGCCGTCAGGTCGTCCGAGGCGCGCTTCAACGCGGCTTCGTACAGGCTGAGTTTGCCGGGAAAGTAGTGGTAGACCAGCGGTCGCGAGATACCCGCGGCGGACGCGATCTCATCGATGGAGACCTCGTCGGGCGAGCGTCGGCTGAACAGTTCGAGGGCGACGCCGATCAACTGCTGCCGCCGCTCGTCGACACCCATTCTGCGGCGTACCCCGGTTGTCATGCGAACACCCTACCGATTGAATCCGGCCTCCCGAACGGGCCCGTCCGGCACATCGCGACGTCCGCGCCGACCACAACGTATGTCCGCCCCACCACAGTTCGCCCTTGAACGTACCGATTCCCCACCCTCCAGGGGGAGTTGCGCGACCCGGGCCCGCTACCGCAGCCCGGCGATCGCCCTGCCGTTCGCCAGTCGTCCCTCGAGGCCCGCCTGCGCGCCCTGCTTGGCGCGTACGACGAGGACGTTGCCCTGGGCGGATCCGTTGACCCCGCCCGTCGTGTTGATCGACGCCGTGTCCTTGCTGCCGGCGGCCAGCAGGTACCAGTCGCCCGCGTGCTCCGCCTTCCACAGCACGCCCGCCAGCACGTGCGGGTCCTTGGGACCGCAGGCTGCCACGTTCTCCGCCTTCGCCGCGACCGCGCCGTACTTCTGGCCCGAGGCGTGGAACTGGGCCAGAACCCGAGCGCCCCCGCCCCGCCAGGTGTCCGCGCGGGTGCACAGCCAGTCGGCGGTGCCGCTCGCGTCGGGCAACGGCTGCCGGGCGTACTGCCAGGCGTTCACCGAGCGCACCCCTTGGGAGCGCACGGCCGCGAGGGAGCAGGCCAGCGGGGACCACGTCGCCGCCGAGGCGTCGTGGGGCTGCCCGGGGCGACCCGAGGTGAGATGGGCCGGAGTCAGCTCGCCGAGGTCGGTCATCAGCCGGGTGCCCGCGGCGTCCGTCAGCTCCAGCGCGTTCCAGGAACGGCACTCGCCGGTCCGCTCGGCGGGGCCGGCGAACGGCTCGGTCACCCCGTCGGCCGAGCGCCCCAGCCGGGTCGTCCCGGAGGTGCCGGACGGGCCGGGCGCGGACTTCAGCAGGTCCCGCACGGCGGCCTTACGCACCCAAGGCGCCGTCAGATAGCGGATGTTGCCGTCGGTCCGGTTGAGGACCACCGCGTTCGCCTCGGCCCCGGTGGCGCCGTCGACCCGCGCGAAGTCCAGCGCGGCGATCCGCGTGCCGTCCTTCGGCTCGGCATACCGCACGATGCGCAGCCCGTCGTAGAGCAGCACGACCCGGCCCTGGTCGACCTCGCCCGCGTACAGCAGCTGGGGCGGCCCGGGCGGGGCGCCCGCCGGGGTGCCGGGGGTCGCCGAGACCCGCACGGACTCGCCGGGGCGGGCCCACACGGCGAGCGCGCGGCGCAGCAGCGCCTTGTCGCCGGTGAGGTTGCCGCGCGCGGGCCACACGGAGAAGTCGGTGCGAGCGGACGACTGCCAGGCGGCCGTCGGCACCAGCGTCAACTTGCCCGGGTCCAGCGCGGCTTGGGCCGCCGGGTTCTGTGCGTACGGGGGCGCCGCGGGCCCGTCGGGAGCCCAGCCGTCGCCGGGCAGTCCGAGGAGCGCGCCGCACACCGCGACGGCGGCGGTCGCGGCGAGCGCCGCCTTCATGTGCTGGCGGCGGCGCATCAGGTCGGGAGGCCGGGCCTGCAGGGAGCACGGATCGAACTCGGGAGACGTCAACAGGTCGTCCTGGGACTCCAGCCGGCCGGCCTCGGTGAGCGCCGCGGCCGGGTCCTCCTCGCCCGCCGCGGCCAGCATGTCGCACACGTCCGTGTCGCCCATCCGCTCCAGACCGCGCAGGACATAGGCGGCACGGGCCGGCGCGGACAGGGCCGACAGCCGCTGGTCCAGGGCGAGTTCGTCGGCGCCGCCCGAGCGCGGGAAGAGCCGCAGGCCCCACACCTGGGGGAGCAGCGGCGGCAGTTGCGCCCGCTTCGGCCACGCCTTGAGCCTCAGCGGCCGGCCGGCCTCCAGGGCCGTACGCAGCACCTGGAGGCGTACGTACGCGTATCCCGGGTCGCAGTCGCGGCCCTCGGCCGTCTGCTGGACCGGGATGAGCGAGGGGTCCCCGGACGTCCGCCCCCTGGGCAGGGCGCGCTGGGTGAGCGAGTGGGCGGTGAGCACGCGGCGGTTGCGGCCGAGGCTCGGCGGCAGCACCAGATAGGCGAGCCGGACGAGCCGCGGGTAGTGCTCGACGAGCGCGGCCTCGGCCTGCTCGACGTCGACGACCGGAACGGGTCGGGGAGTTGAAGCGGGGCGCGGGGCGACATCCTGTGACTGCACATTCAGCAGAACGAGCGAATCGGTGGTTGGTCACCTGGACCGCGCCGAGTTCGCGCGGGGTTACCGCTGGGGCTCCACGAGCAGCCGAGCGTAGTTCGCCATGGACCGCTGGTAGCGCGGCAGATGGGGGGCGAGGGCGCCGAGTACGAGGGAGAGTCCCTCGCGTTCGCGGCCGAGGTCCGCCAGGCACAGGGCGAGACAGGCGCGTACGGCATCGTCCAACTCGTCGGGGGGTGCGTCGAGTTCGGGCGTGAGGAGCTTGACGCCCTCCTCCGGCTGCCCGATGTTCCGCATGGAGCTGGAGAGCTGGATCTTCGCCCGCCGCCCGCGATAGCCGTTCAGGCCGCGAGCCAGCGCCTCCCGGTACAGCGGAACCGCCTTGTCCGAGTGACCCGTGGAGTCCCAGGCGCCGGCGCGCTCGAACGGTCCGAGGGGGCTGTCGGCGGGCAGCTCGGCGACGAGCGCGTCGATCACCGCGCGGAAGTCCGCCGCCTCGGCCTCCGAGTGGTCGTCGAAGGAGGCCCAGGCGGCTGTCAGCCGCTCTTCCCAGTCTTCTGTGGTCACGGGCCCACCCTCGCACAGGCGTGCCCGTGACGGCATCGCCATTACGCTGGGCTCGCTCGGCTCCACCTGATCGTCCGGACTGCCGGTTGTGTCGATTGAGCACGGAGCGTGCGGGAGCCGTATCGAAGGCGGGGCCCTTGCCAGGGCTCTCAGCGGCGTGGGCCGGAACCGACAGCCCCCGTGCGGTTCCGAGGCCGGGGACACCGGCCACGGAGCCGGCGAGTTCATGTCGCCGGAGCAGGCCAGTCGCCGTAAGGAAAAGGACCCGGAGGTACGTACGAATGAGTTCGACGAGGAAGAGGCTCGCGGGGGGTGCGGTCGCAGTGGCCGCCGCCCTGCTGGCGCTGACCGGCTGCGGCTCGGACGACGGTGGGGAGAAGGTCCCCGAGACCGCGAGCGGGAGTCTGGAGCACCTGGCGAGTGAGGCCGGCTGCAAGCCGAACATGCAGACGGACGCGGACACGATCCGTCAGGCCATCTGCAAGAACTCCGGGGGCAAGTTCGTCCTCGCCACCTTCGCCACCGACCGCGGCCAGCGCGAGTGGCTGAACGGGGCGAAGGACTACGGCGGCTACTACCTCGTCGGCCGCAAGTGGGTCGCCGTCGGTGCGGAGAAGACGGTCACAGCGCTGCGCGGCCGGCTCGGCGGGATCATGGAGGAGGGGTCCGAACACATGAATCCCGGTGGCAGTCACAACAAGAGCGGTCACAGCGGCTGACCGCGCGGGTTCGGGGGCAAGCGAAAGCCGGCGGTGGGATTTCCCACCGCCGGCTTTCTACCGCTTACTGCTTACTGGTCAGTGCCTGCTGTGCTACTGGCAGTCCTGGCCGCTGTTGATGCAGTCGACCACCTGGTTCATCGTCTCCTCGTCGAAGAAGTTGATGAAGTCGTTGTGGTCGGTGATCGGCTTGTGCAGCTCTGTCGGGAAGCCGTCCACCGCGAACGGATTCACGACTTGTCCGTTCTCGATCTGCGGCGCCGGAACGTCGTAGACCAGACGGGCCTGGAGCTGGGGGATGGCCTGGAAACCGTTGGCGCAGGTACCGTCCTCCTGCACGAAGGCCACGTGCGTGCGGTGGTTGGCGCTGTCGATGTTCTGGCCGTCCCAGCAGCTCTGGAAGTTGGACGTCCGTACCACCGAGCTGCCCTCGGGGCAGATCGGGTACTTGTCCGTCAGCTGCCTGTCCTCGAAGCCGGTGCAGCTCCAGTTCGTGTTGGCGTTGGCGAGGCCGTTGCTGAAGGCCTTGGCGTCACCGGTGATGATGCGCAGGGCCTGCGGCATCGCGACGACATCGCTCGTCTTGTTGCCGACGAACTTCAGCTCCGCCTGGGTGGCTTCCTGGATCGGGCCGATGTTGCCTTCCGCACCGCCACCGAGGTCGTTCGCGTCGAACTCGTCCGTGCCGTTCTGCAGGCGCAGCACCGGCCAGTAGTACGACGACTTGTCGCCCTGGTTCTCGCAGCTGGTGTCGGCCTGGAGGAACTGCTCGTCGCTGGTGAAGGCGTTGTTGTCCTGGTTGCCGACGTAGTCGTGCGTGTGCTGCGCACCGTTGTCGACACCCGGAGCGACGATCACGTTGTCCGAGTTGTGGTTGTCGTTCGGGTTGGTGCCACAGCTCGTGGTGAAGCTGCCCGTCGAACCGGAGTCCCCGTTCGCGGGGAGCCCGTTCGCACCGACGCCCTTCGCGCCGCCGTTCGGCTGGACGGTGGTGATGTCCTGGAAGTCGGCCGCCACCGGGCCGTTGCCCTCCTGGCCGCCGTCGCCCTGGTCCTGACCGTCGCCCTGGTCCTGGCCCTGGTCCTGACCGTCGCCGGCCTGGTCCTGGCCCTGGTCCTGGTCCTGACCGTCGCCGGCCTGGTCCTGGCCTTCGCCGTCGACGACCTCCGGCTGGTCGGCCGCCACACCCTGACACTCGGCGAGCTGGTCGGCTCCCTGCGGAGGCTTACCGCCCGCGCGGTTGATGTTGATGCCGATCCGGTCGATCGTGGCCGTCCGCTTGGACTTCAGCGGCCCGAGGATGGCGTTGTTGACGTAGCCGGGGTCCCCCGCCTGAGCCTGGCGTGTGTCCGCGAGACGCTTGTAGGCCTCCGTGACCTGCTGGTCGAGCTTCGCCAGCTCCTGGTCGACACCGGCGCGTGCGCCGTCCGGCACGTCGGTCAGCTGCTGGCCCACGTCGGGGCAGTCGATGGTGGCGACCCCCGTGGCGGCGGTCGTCTGCGCGTTCTGCGTCGAATCCTTCTCCTCGTGCGCCGAAGCGTAGAAATTCGCCGCGAGCAAGCCGCCGCCACCCAGCGCGAGAGCCGCCGAAGCGGCTATCGCCCGGTTGGCGAGCGTGGAGCGGCGTTTACGGTTTGTGCGTCCCATGGAACTCCTCTGGCTTCCTTGCGGGGCATCGAGGTGCCCGACAGGAGGTGAAGCGGCTCCGTTGAATACGGAGGAGGTTCCTGAGGTGTTCAGCGGCCTCAGAAATTGGTGAGAGTTCCGTGGGGCAATTGTGGCGCAAGGGGCTCAGAAGCCCCTGAAGCAACGGCAGTTGAGGGGGGATTATTGAATATCGTTCAGCGAAAGCCGATCTTTATCGCGGACCATTCAGGGCCTTTCAGCGGTCCTGGTCCAAATAGGCGAGAACGGCCAGAACGCGACGGTTGTCGTCGTCCGAGACCTCCAAGGCCAGCTTCGCGAAGATGTTGGAGGTGTGCTTGGCGATCGCCCGCTCCGTGACCACCAGTTGGCCCGCGATCGCCGCATTCGACCTGCCCTGCGCCATGAGTTCCAAAACCTCCAGCTCGCGCGGAGTGAGTCGGCCCAGCGGCCGGCCGTCCCCCTGCCGCCGCGACAGCAACTGCTGGATGACCTGCGGATCCATCGCGGTACCGCCCGCCGCGACCCGGCGCACCGCGTCGATGAACTGCTCGGCGTCGAACACCCGGTCCTTGAGCAGATAGCCGACCCCGCCGGTCCCGTCGGCCAGCAGCTCACGCGCGTACAACTGCTCCACGTGCTGCGACAGTACGAGCACCGGAAGGCCGGGTCTGGCCCGGCGGGCCTCCAGTGCGCACTGCAGCCCCTCGTCCGTGTGCGAGGGCGGCAGGCGCACGTCGACCACGGCGACGTCCGGTGCCAACTCCGCTAGCGCCCGGGTCAGTTCGGGCCCGCTCTCGACGGCCGCGGCGATCTCGAAGTCGTACGCCTCCAGCATCCGGACCAGGCCGTCGCGCAACAGGAAGAGATCTTCGGCTAGGACAACTCGCAAGGGATCTCCATGGTCACCATGGTGGGACCGCCCGCGGGGCTGCTGACGGCCAGAACGCCGTCGAATGTACCGAGTCGCCGCTCGACTCCGGAGAGTCCCGACCCCGCGCCGACGGCCGCGCCGCCCTTGCCGTTGTCGGTGACGGCGATCCGCAGCATGCCGTCGTGGTCCCGGCTGCCGTGCTCGCGCGTGTGGTGCACGTCGACCCAGATGCGGTCGGCGCCCGAGTGCTTGACGGCGTTGGTGAGGACCTCGCTGACGGCGAAGTACGCGGCGGCCTCCACGGGTGCTTCCGGCCGCCCCGCCAGGTCCACGTCCACCTCGGTGCTGATCGGCAGCCGCAGCGCCAACGCCCGTACGGCGTCCCCCAGTCCGCGTTCGGCGAGGACGGGCGGATGGATGCCGCGGACGAGGTCGCGCAGCTCGGTCAGCGCGTCGGCGGAGGATTTGCGGGCCTGCGCGAGCAACCGCCTGGCCTTCGCCGGATCCTTCTCGATCAGGGCCTCGACCGTGCCGAGATCCATGCCCATCGCGACCAGCCGGGCCTGCGCGCCGTCGTGCAGGTCCCGCTCGATACGGCGCAGGTCGGCCGCCGAGGTGTCGACGGCGTCGCGCCGGGTCTCCGTGAGCACACGGACGCGCTCGGCGAGCTCGCCCTGCCCGGACCCGAGGACGGCCCGGGTCAGCAGGAAGTGGACACGCAGGAGGTACGGGACCGTGTAGTAGGCGACGACGAGGAGGACGGCACCCAGCGCGGCCGCGCCGAGGGCGCCGGCCTGCCCGCTGACCGGCACGAAGCCGTACCACCAGCCGACGTACGTCCCGTCCGTGAAGACCCGCCACAACCCGGCGCCCAGCGCGAAGCCCTCGAAGGGGTAGAGGAGCAGCCCGGCCGGCAGCACCGCGGTCACGAACCCCGCGGTCATGTCGACCGGCAGCCACATCAGGTCCCGCCAGGTCGCCGGATCGCCGAGCATGCGGAAGCACCGCGTCCACGGGTTGGCGTCCTTCGGGACGGGCCGGTACGCGGGCGGGATCCGCACCCCGTACCACTGGGCCGCCACCATGCGCCGCCAGTCCGCGAAACCGCGTACGGCGGTCAGCACCCAGGGCGTCGTGACAATGCCGATGCCCACCAGCACGAGAACGACCGACACGACGGACAGCGCGAAGAGGGTGATCGACCCGACGGGGACCACGACGGCCAGCACCAGCGCCCGCAGTCCGGCGAGCAGGACGGTACGCACCCGGCCGCCACCGTTTCCGCCGCTCCCGCCGTTCTCGTCGGCGTCCTCCGTCCTCGCGCCCCTGATCCTCGTGTCCGTGCTCTTCGCGTCCATGGCCTCAGTCTCGCCGAGCCGGTCGGCGGGGTCACTGGGCCGGACACCCGGACGGGGGTGGTGCCAGTAGCACCCCCGGCCACGCTCAGCGGTCCGGGTCCGGACCCGGGTTCAGGCTCAGGCTCAGGACCTTCGCCTCCACCACCGCGCGCCCCGCGAACTCCGTACCACCCAGCGTCAGAAGTCTCATACGGCGACTCTGACCGGAGGGCCCGCGCGGCGGAAGCTGGCCATGACTCCAAAGCAGACGGGGTCGGGTTGCGTACGGGGTCGGCCCCGCGCCCCTTCACGGGCGCGGGGCTGTGACATTTTGCGGCTCCGCCGCCATGGGGGAGCGACCAGCCCCACCCACCCGCACTCGGACAACCGCCGAAGGGGCGCCCACCGAATCGGTGGGCGCCCCTTCAGAGAGAGAAGCGGGATCAGATCTGGCCGGCCTTGTCCAGGGCGGTGCAGCAGGTGTCGACGATCAGGCGTGTGACGACGTACGGGTCGACGTTGGCGTTCGGGCGGCGGTCCTCGATGTAGCCCTTGCCGTCCTTCTCGACC
>NZ_JBQQCG010000084.1:0-52841 GCF_052245575.1 Streptomyces sp. 2A115
AGGCGACCGGCTTGAGCACGCGGTCGGAGGCGTGACCCTCGGCCTGGTTCGTGGAGGACCCGTCGAAGCCCCAGATCGGCAGCTCGGCACCCTTGGCGTCGTCGGCCATAATCTTCGTCTTCGAACGGAGCTTGGCCGTCGGCTCGGTGCCGTCGATCCAGATGTACTCAGCCTTGAAGGTCACGGGCCTCATCCTTCGGGTGGGTCTCTAAGCGCATTGCGGGTGCTGCGGCGCTGCGGCACTGAGGCGCCGCGGGGGATGCCCGGCAGCCTGTCAACAGGCGATTTCCCGATCATTGCTCGAATGTGAACCCCGTGTTACCTGGTGCCTCTGTGCTGCGACTCACTCGCTGAGAGCGTTCGCACCCGCGATCGCGCGTTGCCACGGAGGTCGCCGTATACAAGGGGTTTGCCGATTTCCGTGGGTTCAGGACGGCGTATCCCCCCCGCACGGCGGGGCGACGATGCCGCTGCGGCACTCGCCCCGCCACGTCCGTGTCCTTCCCGTCAGCCCACCTTCTCGATCAGCCCACCTTCTCGATACGGGCCTTGCGGATCAGGAACTTCCCGGGCTCGCGGACCTCCTCGAACGCCGCGTCGTTCAGAAGCGCGCAGCTGCCGGAGACGGACGTGACCTCCACGGTCGTGGACTTGTCGTTGTCCAGGTTCGTGACCTTCAGTTTCGTACCGGCCGGGAACTGATTGCTGGACGCGGCCGGGGCACCGGCCTCGCCGGAGAGGGTGACGGTGGAACCGGCACACACCTGCTCACCGACGACGGCAGCGTCACCAGCGGGCGCGGAGGCGGCTTGCGAAGGCTGCTCAGCGGGCTCAGCGGGCTCGGCCGGTTCGGACGGCTCAGCCGACGGCTCCTGAGCCGTCCCCGATCCCGATCCCGCCCCCGACTCCCCGACCGCGCACCCGGAGGCCTCCTGCTTCCGCTCGATCTCGGCGATCACCGCTTCCCGGTTGGCGATCCGCGCCTCCGACTGTGCGTCCGGGTTGGCGCGCTGCCCCGCGATGAACTCCTCGTTGTTCCCGAGCGCGGTGGCCAGCCCGTCGCAGACCACCGAGGACTGCTCGGCGGGCGCCGCGTTGGAGGTGGCGGCCAGGGCGAAGGCCCCGCTGCCGGCCACGGCGGCAGCGCTCACCAACAGCACGAGCTTCTTCTTCGGGCCGAGGGTTCTTCTGCGTGACATGTGCGGCTCCTGTCCCCGGCCGCCCCTGTCGGCAGCCGTACGCCGCTATGTACGAGATACCGAACGAGGTTACTCAGCAGTTCACACGAGTCACTTAAGTAACGCAGATCACAAGGGAGTTGAGAGGATGGCGAGGGAATTGACGGCCCCTCAGTCTTCGCCCTAGCTGTCCCCGCCCTGCCCGTCCCCGCCCACTTCCCCCTCCCCGTCCTCGTGCGCCACCACTTTCTCGTTGACGTACTCGAGCAGCCCGGCCGTCTGCTTGGTTATCGCCGCCTCGTCCTTCTCGGTGCCGTCGCCCCACTGTCCGTTGGCGAAGACGACGGACCGTACGGTCATGAGTCGCTGGAACACCCCGGCCGACCCCGGCGGCACGGTCGCCAGTCCCGCCTCCGGAGGCGGATCGAGTGAGACCACCTGATACGTCACCGGATCCATGGAGGCCATCGCGAACACCCGCGAGGCGTCCTCGACCCGCTGGAAACTCAGCACGGCGACCGTCACCTGCGATCGCCGCTCGGCGTCGGTGAACAGCGCGGCCGTGAACTGGGCGCACTCCTCGCCCTGTTCGATGAGTGCGGCGAGCTCCTGGGACATCACGAGGGGGCAGTCGGTGGTGGTGGTCACGTCCACCCGCTCGTACGAGGTCCCGTCCGCCAGCCGCACACTCTTCTCCGGGAAGGCCTGCTCCGGCGTCACGACGGGCCGCTCGAGCAGTGAGGGCAACGAGGAGGGCGCCCCGGACGGCGACTCGATGACCACGGAGGGAACGGGCTTGCCGGAGGTGGTGCCGGTGACGGGCTCCGCCGCCCCCGCGCCCTCTTCGCCGGTGCCGCCCACGTACAACACGACCCCGGCCGCGACAGCCGCCGCGAGGACGACTCCCACCGCGCTCCCGGCCGCGAGCCGGGTCCGCCGTCTCCTGCGCATCCGCTCCTGCTCGGCCACCCACTGGGCGTAGGGATCGGGTGGCCCGTACGACATTCCTTGATCACCGAAGCTCATGGCGGCGGAGGGTAACAGCGGGAGTGCCGTCGGATCCCGTCACCCGACAAAACGTCAACTACCCGTGTAATGACCTATATATCCACCCCTGGAACTATCCGGATCAACGCCCCATGGCATCCCGTACGGCCTCATCCGTACGCGCCACGACAGCGGTTCCGTCCTCCGCTGTGATGATGGGCCGCTGGATGAGGCGGGGATGCTCGGCCAGAGCCTTCACCCATCGCTCCCGCGAACCGGCGTCCCGGGCCCACTCATTCACCCCCAACTCCTTCGCCGCGGCCTCCTGGGTCCGGGTGATGTCCCAGGGCTCGAGCCCAAGCCGCTCCAGGACCTCGCGGATCTCGCCCTCGCTCGGCACGTCCTCGAGGTATCGGCGCACCGTGTACGAGGCCCCCTCCTCATCCAGCAACTTGATGGCGCTGCGGCACTTGGAACAGGCCGGATTGATCCAGATTTCCATGCTCTCCATGCCGCACAAGGTACGCGAAACGCAACGTTTGGGATTGCTCGGCCAAGAGGGGGAGGTCGGCGCCGGCGGTGACCTCGGCCATGCAGGATGCCCCGCTGGTCGTGGTGCCGCCGGCCCGCAAGGCGGCCTGTCTCGAGCGTTATGCCGAGTCCGACAGGGGGGAGGACCGCGCCGACGCTCTCCCACCGCAAAGTGCCCGTGTCGTGGAACGCCGACGTGGCGCGGACGAAGTCATCCACCGCGGACACTGGGGCCGACACATCCGAGTGGGCTCCCACACTGCTCTGTTCGATTTTTTGCCGTCTCACGCACACCTCGCAGACCTTGTGTGACACAGCGCCAATTCCCTTTCCCACCTGGGCCTTTGGTGGACTCTGTGGGCTCCCTGGATGTCAGTGGTGGCCGGTAGACTGGAAGCAGTGTTCGAGGGTGCCGCCGGAGACGCCGGACGGTTCCCTGACCGCGACAGGAGGATGCCTGTGCCCGCTGCCGCACTGAGCCCGCTGCCCACCCAGTCCACGTCGAAGAGGGCGGTTCCGCTCGACCGGCCGTACGAGCCCGTCGAGAAGCGCCCGCTGCCGCCGGGGCGTCCGCGCGACTGGTACATCACGCACAACCGCCGCCTCAAGGCGATGCGGCTCGCCATCGCGCTCCTCGACTCCGGTGTGTACGTGCCCAACCAGGCCCGCAACGAGACGATCCACCGCACGGCCGAACTCATCGGCGTCCATCCGCCGTCGGACACGACCTGCCACATGGTCCGAGCCCTGATGCGGTACGCACGCTGAGTCTCGTCGTCAGTCCCTGGTGCCGGCCGGCCTCTGCGGGCGGCCGGCACTGAGCCCTTCACCGGCGAGCCAGGAGCCCTGAGGCACCGCCGTCTCCTTCGGCGCTCGCGCCGCGGCGATGGCCTCACGCGCCGCTTCCTCCTCCGCCTGGTTTCAGCGAGGTCTGCATCAACTGCCTTCCAAGCTGGGCGAGGTGAGTCATCTCCCTGTCCTCGGCCGCGTGCTTGACCAGCGCGAAAGAGCGCGGCCGCTCTCGGCCGCACCGGCCTCCGCGTCCGCCGCCGCACCGAGCAGGCGCCAGGAAGAGTCACGCGCCTGGTTGGCGGTGGCGAGGTCACTAATAGGCGACGACGAACAGATCACTCATCGGTAGGCGCCCTTTTTGTCAATCGTCGTGCCGATTTTGATCGACTTTAGGGGCTTCCGTGAGCACCCGCACTCGGGTCCGGCCGTTATTCGTTTCCGCCGGACAGGCATCACCCGGCATCCTGAGGGCTACTCTCAACGCACCGACGGGCGGGCGCCCGCCCCTCAGCGCCGCGTCGGACATCTCAAGGTCCCACCACACACGCACAAGGAGACCCGCCATGGGTACCTTGATCATTTTAGCGATCCTCGCTCTGGCCGTCCTCGGCTTCAGCAACCCCGTCTGGTGGCTCGCCGCGGCCGCCCTGCTCTACCTGCACCTCCGGTACGGCCGCACCGGCTCCTCGTCGGCCGGCGGACCCGCGGGTTCCGCTGGCTCCTCCGGGCGCGTGGACAGCAGCTACCGCGCGTACCGCGACCGCCGTGACCGGCAGGCCAGGTGGGAGCGCCGTTACCGTCGCGAGCGGCCCTGGATGAGCCGTCAGAAGGGCAGTTAGCCGCCCCCGGACGGCCCGTCAGCAGCCCGTCAGCAGGGCGGTCAGCCGAGGCCCGGTGCTCCCCAGATGGGGAACCACCGGCCCAGGTCCTGCTCGATGCGCAGGTCGTCCCCGAGTGCCGCCCTGACCTGCAACTCCAGTGCGTTGTCGCGCCGCTCGCCGCTCCCGGGCAGCGGCGCGAACGGGTAGAAGGTGCCGCGCTTGTAGAGATAGACGAGCCCGAGCCGCCGCCCGTCGCCATCGCGGAAACCGACCACCGAGCACAGCAGTTGCGGCCCGAAGCCGCTGCCCTCCAGCGCGCTGTTCACGGCATGCAGATCACTGACGAGCGCGGGCAGATCGTCCGGCTCCCGCCGCGACACCAGCCAGGTGTACCCGTAGTCGTCGCGGCTCACCCCCACAGGTGGGCCCCTCCGCTCGGCGTCCGCGTCCAGCAGCGCCCGCACTTCCTGTCGTACGTCGTCGAAGGCCGCCCCCTCGACGGTCGCGAAGCACACCGAGCCGTGACCGGTCGGCATGAACCCGGCCGCCGCCTCCAGGGTCACGGCGGCCGAGGGCAGCGCGAAGAGCCGGTCGAGGTCGGCCGCCACGGGCTTCGTACGGCCGAGCAGAATGTCCATGAACCCCATGCTCAGTCCGCCTTCCCGGGCGCCGCCGCCTCACCCAACTCGACCGAGATGCGCCCGAGTTGCTCAAGCCGCTGCTCCAGGCTCGGGTGGGTGGAGAAGAACCGCGAGACTCCCGGCTCGGCACCGAGCGCGGGCGTGAAGTAGAAGGCGTTGAACGCCTGCGCCGTCCGCAGGTCCTTCGTCGGAATCCGGGCTATGTCACC
Source organism: Streptomyces sp. 2A115 (assembly GCF_052245575.1). Classification (NCBI taxonomy): domain Bacteria; kingdom Bacillati; phylum Actinomycetota; class Actinomycetes; order Kitasatosporales; family Streptomycetaceae; genus Streptomyces; species Streptomyces sp. 2A115. Next base: position 5,160 of record NZ_JBQQCG010000084.1, read on the forward strand.
CGTGACCTTCGTCAGCGCGGACGCCAGCGCCGACGGCCGCCCGGTGAGCAGGGCCGCGGCCCGGTCGGCGGCCAGCTCCCGGTACCGGGACAACGCCCGGATGAGTACGAAGCTGAGCGCGTAGACGGCTGCGGAGACGGTCATCACGGCCATGAACACGACGGCCGTGTTCTGATCCCTGCGGCCCCCGCCGAAGAGCTGCGAGTAGAAGGCGAACCGCACGATCAGCCCGGCGAGCACCCCGAGGAACGAGGCGACGGTGATCACCGCGACGTCCTTGTGCGCCACATGCGACAACTCGTGCGCCAGTACGCCTTCGAGCTCGTCCGGCTCCAGCCGCCTCAGCAGTCCGGTGGTCACGCACAGCACGGCGTGATCGGGGTTCCGCCCGGTGGCGAACGCGTTGGGCATGTCCAGATCGGATACGGCGACCGCGGGCTTGGGCATGTCAGCGATGGCACACAGGCGGTCGACGACCCCGTGCAGCTGCGGATACTCCTCGCGCTCCACGATCCGACCGTGCATCGCGTACAGCGCGATCCGGTCCGAGAACCAGTACTGCGCGCCGAGCAGCGCCGCCGCGATCACCACGACCAGCACCCAGGACTTCAGCAGCACGATCAACGCCGCCACGAACGCCACGTACAGCAGTCCGAGCAGGAACAGCGTGACCCCCATCCGCACGGTCAGCCGCCGATCGGCCTGGAAACGGCTCTGCATCACGATCACCCCACTGTCGGGCACTCATCCCGATTCCAGTGTGCACCCGGACATTTCCATGAACAGATCCCGATCTGGCCCGCAACCGGCAAAAACGCGGGAACCCCGCCACCGCCCGTGAGGGCGGTGGCGGGGCTCCGTAGAACTACCTGGCTGTCGACGACTACACGTCGTAGTAGAGCTCGAACTCGTGCGGGTGCGGACGCAGCTGCAGCGGGGCGATCTCGTTCGTGCGCTTGAAGTCGATCCACGTCTCGATCAGGTCGGACGTGAAGACGTCACCCGCGAGCAGGAACTCGTGGTCCCGCTCCAGGGAGTCGAGGACACCCGGGAGGGAGGTCGGGACCTGCGGGACGCCCGCGTGCTCCTCGGGGGCCAGCTCGTAGAGGTCCTTGTCGATCGGCTCGGCCGGCTCGATCTTGTTCTTGATGCCGTCGAGGCCCGCCAGCAGCAGCGCCGAGAAGGCGAGGTACGGGTTGCCGGAGGAGTCGGGCGCGCGGAACTCCACGCGCTTGGCCTTCGGGTTGGAGCCCGTGATCGGGATACGCATGGCCGCGGAGCGGTTGCGCTGCGAGTAGACCAGGTTGACCGGGGCCTCGAAGCCCGGGACCAGGCGGTGGTACGAGTTCACCGTCGGGTTGGTGAAGGCCAGCAGCGACGGGGCGTGCTTGAGGATGCCGCCGATGTAGAAGCGGGCGGTGTCCGACAGGCCCGCGTAACCGGCCTCGTCGTAGAACAGCGGGTCGCCGTTCGCCCACAGCGACGAGTGGATGTGCATGCCCGAGCCGTTGTCACCGAAGATCGGCTTCGGCATGAAGGTCGCGGTCTTGCCGTTGCGCCAGGCGACGTTCTTCACGATGTACTTGAAGAGCTGGAGGTCGTCGGCCGCGGCGAGCAGCGTGTTGAACTTGTAGTTGATCTCGGCCTGGCCGGCGGTGCCCACCTCGTGGTGCTGGCGCTCGACCTGGAGGCCGGACTTGCCCAGCTCCAGGGAGATCTCGGCACGCAGGTCGGCGAAGTGGTCGACCGGCGGGGTCGGGAAGTAACCACCCTTGTAGCGGACCTTGTAACCACGGTTGTCCTCGATGGCGCCGGTGTTCCAGGCGCCCGCCTCGGAGTCGATGTGGTAGAAGGACTCGTTCGACTTGGTCTCGAAGCGCACGCTGTCGAAGACGTAGAACTCGGCCTCGGGGCCGAAGTACGCGGTGTCGGCGATGCCGGTCGACGCGAGGTACGCCTCAGCCTTCTTCGCCACGTTGCGCGGGTCACGGGAGTACTGCTCGCCCGTGATCGGGTCGTGGATGAAGAAGTTGATGTTGACCGTCTTGTCGCGGCGGAAGGGATCGACGCGCGCGGTGGACAGGTCGGCGCGGAGCGCCATGTCGGACTCGTGGATGGCCTGGAAGCCGCGGATCGAGGAGCCGTCGAAGGCCAGTTCCTCGGTCGGGTCGAAGGCCTCTGCCGGCACCGTGAAGTGCTGCATCACGCCAGGCAGGTCGCAGAAGCGGACGTCGACGAACTTGACGTCCTCATCCGCGATGAATTTCTTGGCCTCGTCGGCGTTCTGGAACATCCAGCTCCTCCTACTCCCGACCATGTCCGACCGGGGTGGTAGTTCGTTCGTGCGGCCAGTGCGGTGGCACACGCCGAACCCGACTTTAGGGACGGGTGATTTCTCAGGCGTGACCCATTTGTTTCGCCCAAGTTAACCGACCTGGGCCCGGCGGGCCCCTCCTGTCCGTATGCCAAAACGGTCGCAGTACCGTGGACGGGTGGACAACAGGCAAGCAATCGGATCGTGGCTCTCCGGACCCCGCGCGGCCGCGGAGGAAGCCGGTGCCGACTTCGGATACCGCGGCGAGCAGTTGGGGCTGCCCGAGTCGGGCCCCGGGTCGATCGCCCGCCCCGGAAGGCGTCTCGGCGCCCTGGCTGTCGACTGGGGTCTGTGCCTCTTGATCGCATACGGCCTGATCACTGACGGCTACGGCCAGGCGACCGGGAACTGGGCGCTGCTCATCTTCTTCGCGGTGAGCGTGCTGACCGTCGGCACGGTCGGTTTCACCCCGGGCAAGCGCCTGTTCGGCCTGCGGGTACTGGCTCTGGAAACCGGCACCGTCAACCCACTGCGCGCCCTCGTGCGCACGGTCCTGCTGTGCCTCGCCCTCCCGGCCCTGATCTGGGACCGCGACGGCCGGGGCCTGCACGACCGCCTGGCCCGCACGGTAGAGGTACGGATCTGAGCTCGCGCTGAGTGGCCCGCCCCTGCGGGGGAGGTCCACTGCGGGGGAGGTCCACTCAGGGGCGCCCCGAAAGGGGCGCGGGGAACCACGCGAGCAACCACGAGGGACCCGCAGTCGGCAAACTGCAGCACCCCACCCCCAACAAACGCCGAAGGGCGCCCGGAACCCACAGGTTCCGGGCGCCCTTCGGCATCCGGCCAAGCTCAGCGGCAGCGTCACCGCATCTTCGGGCCGCCTCGCGGCATCCGCATCCCCTTGGGCATCGGCCCCTTCGGAAGGGGCATGTTGCTCATCAAGTCGCCGAGGGCGCGCAGCCGGTCATTCGTCGCGGTGACCTGAGGGCCGCTCAGGACACGCGGCAGCTTCAGCATCGTCGTGCGGAGCTTCTTGAGCTCCACCTGGCCCTCGCCCGTGCCGACGAGGATGTCGTGCACCGGTACGTCCGCGACGATGCGGGCCATCTTCTTCTTCTCGGCGGCCAGCAGGCTCTTCACCCGGTTCGGGTTGCCCTCGGCGATCAGAACGATGCCCGGCTTGCCGACGGCCCGGTGCACCACGTCCTGGTTCCGGTTCATCGCCACCGCCGGCGTCGTCGTCCAGCCGCGCTTCATGTTGTCGAGCACCGCCGCCGCCGCGCCCGGCTGACCCTCCATCTGGCCGAAGGCCGCCCGCTCGGCCCGGCGTCCGAAGACGATCGCCGTCGCGAGGAAGGCGAACAGAAGGCCGAGAATTCCGAGATAGACCGGGTGACCGATCCAGAAGCCGATCGCGAGGAAGACACCGAGGGTGACAATTCCGACAGCCGCGAGTACAAGACCGATCATTGAGTCGGCCTTGCGGGTCATCTTGTAAGTCAGGGCGATCTGCTTGAGTCGCCCGGGGTTCGCAGCGTCCGCTGCGGTTTCCTTCCTCGCCATGCTGTGAAGTCTACGTGGCGCGGGAAGCGCCGACGACGGCGGTGCCGGGTCGGCCTTCGCCGCCGGCCTCCGTTGCCGGCCTTCGCTCAGGGGCGAGTGGCGAGCGACTGCTCCAGAACGCGCTGCGCCTCGACCCGGTCCTTGGCACGGCGGCGGTCCTCCAGGACGGAGGTCCAGGCGTTGCGGCGGGCGGTGCGCTGGCCGTTGCTCATGAGCAGAGACTCGACGGCACGGAGTGCATCGGTGAAGGACGGAATCGCTGTGGCGCGTACGGGCGTGGCCTGCATTGTGGAGGTCCCCCCTCGGGATGGCGGCTCTGGCTAGGGATGTACCTGGCGTAAGAGCAGGGTCACTGAATGGTGTTACCAGGGCGTGACCGACCGGTCAAACGCCAATGAAGCCTTGATATGCAGGCCCGAAACACTGACGCGGCCCTGATGTGCCCCCCAGCTGCGGGGACGGTCAGGACCGCGTCGTATTGGCCATTACTGGCCAGTAGGTTCTTGTGCTCAGATTCACACGATTGGTGGCACTCCGTGCCACCGACCATGTCGCGCACTCACTCGCGCGACATGGCGCACATCACGCCGTACGTCGTGTCAGACGGCCTGCGAGGCGACGTACGTGCCTCGCTTCTCGATGGCCATCTGGTAGAGGCGGCCGGCGCGGTACGAGGAGCGGACCAGCGGGCCCGACATGACGCCGGAGAAGCCGATCTGCTCGGCCTCGTCCTTCAGCTCCACGAACTCGTGCGGCTTGACCCAGCGCTCCACGGGGTGGTGGCGCACGGACGGGCGCAGGTACTGCGTGATGGTGACCAGCTCGCAGCCCGCGTCGTGCAGCTGGCGCAGCGCCTCGCTGACCTCCTCGCGGGTCTCGCCCATGCCGAGGATCAGGTTCGACTTCGTGACCAGGCCGTAGTCGCGGGCCTCGGTGATGACCTTCAGCGAGCGCTCGTAACGGAAGCCCGGGCGGATGCGCTTGAAGATCCGCGGGACCGTCTCGACGTTGTGCGCGAAGACCTCGGGGCGCGAGGAGAAGACCTCGGCCAGCTGGTCCGGCTCGGCGTTGAAGTCGGGGGCGAGGAGTTCGACCTTGGTGCGGCCGGCCTCGCGGTTCGCGGTCTGCGCGTGGATCTGGCGGACCGTCTCCGCGTACAGCCAGGCGCCGCCGTCTTCGAGGTCGTCGCGCGCGACACCCGTGATCGTCGCGTAGTTCAGGTCCATCGTGACGACGGACTCACCTACGCGGCGCGGCTCGTCGCGGTCGAGGGCCTCGGGCTTGCCGGTGTCGATCTGGCAGAAGTCGCAGCGCCTCGTGCACTGGTCGCCGCCGATGAGGAACGTGGCCTCGCGGTCTTCCCAGCACTCGTAGATGTTGGGACAGCCCGCCTCCTGGCAGACCGTGTGCAGACCCTCGCTCTTCACGAGGTTCTGCATCTTGGTGTACTCGGGACCCATTTTCGCCCGGGTCTTGATCCACTCGGGCTTGCGCTCGATGGGGGTCTGGGCGTTCCGGACCTCCAGGCGCAGCATCTTGCGTCCGTCGGGTGCGACTGCGGACACATCGGCTCCCTGTAACTTCGATTCTTCGGCGTACACCAGGGTACGCCCGTGCCGTTCTCGGTCCCCGTGGTGGGCAACCTTCGGGAACGGGGGTGCATTCCCGGGGTTTTTCGCCCCCGCCGCCCCTACCCGTCCCATCCTTCTGGGGCTCCGCCCCAGACCCCGTCGTGGGCCGGCCCCCGAACCCCCGCTCCTCAAACGCCGGAGGGGCTGAATTTCGCTGAACCAACCAGCCCAGTCCAGGCATCTTCAGCCCGTCCGGCGTTTGAGGACGAGGCCGTTCAGGCCGAAGGGGGGCTGGGGGCGCAGCCCCCAGGGATGGGATGGGCCGGGTAGGGGCGGCGTGGGCGAAAACAACTCCCTACGCCGACACCCGCTCAACCTCCCGCGGCTGCAACTCCGCATTCTCCAGCACATCCCGCAGATGCCGCTCCACCACGGGCAGGACCTCCGCGATGGTGACGTCGCGGCCCAGTTCGTACGCGAGCGACGTGACGCCCGCGTCCCGGATCCCGCAGGGGATGATCTTGTCGAAGGACGAGGTGTCCGGATTCACGTTGAGGGCGAAGCCGTGCATGGTGACGCCCTTGGCGACGCGGATACCCACCGCGCAGATCTTGCGGTCCTCGCGACGCTGCCCCGCGTTGGAGGGCGCGTACTCGGGCCCGTTGAGCCGTGGGTCGAACTCCTCGTCGACGAGCCGCGGGTCGATGTCGAGGGAGAGGCCGCCGAGGGAGGGGCGCTGCTCCACCGGATCGCCGAGGACCCAGACGCCCGCCCGCCCCTCCACCCGGCTGGTCTCGATGCCGAACTCCGCGCAGACGCGGATCATCGCCTCTTCGAGCCGGCGGAGATGGGCGACCACGTCCACCGGACGGGGCAGCTTCTGGATCGGGTAGCCGACGAGCTGACCCGGACCGTGCCAGGTGATCTTGCCGCCGCGGTCCACGTCGACGACGGGCGTGCCGTCGAGGGGGCGCTCGTTGTCCGCCGTGCGCCGGCCCGCCGTGTAGACGGGCAGGTGCTCAAGCAGCAGGCAGGTGTCGGGGATCTCGTCCTGGAAGCGGGCCGCGTGCACACGCCGCTGCTCGTCCCAGGCCTCCTGGTACTCGACGGCGTCCGCACCGAAACCCATCCGGACGAACCGCAACTCACTCACGGCAAACGCCTCCCTGGAAGCACTGGATACATTCATGAGGCACGTAACGCGCCCACGCCACTGTACGTCCGGCCGATGCCCGTCAGCCCTGGGGGCAATCCTCACACGATCGGATGAATGCGTGTCGAAGTGTGCGATCGCACGCTTACAGACCGCTACATTCGCGCCGTTCACGAGGCCATTCATGGCTGCTCAAGCAAGGCGGCCGACCTCGTCCGGGCCTGTTCACGCAGGCCCCTAGCCCGGAAGGCAGGAGTTCGCACCGCAGATGACGGAACGACCCGCGCAGCGCACCCCCAACCGTCAGCTCGCCGCACTTATCGCAGAAGCGGGGTTCTCCAACGCGGGGCTCGCCCGTCGAGTGGACCAGCTCGGCCTCGAACACGGGCTCGATCTCAGATACGACAAGACATCGGTGACCCGCTGGCTGCGCGGCCAGCAGCCCAGAGGCACCACGCCCGCGCTCATCGCCGAGGTCTTCACACGCCGCCTCGGTCGTCGGCTCAGCGCGCAGGACCTCGGGCTCGACGCCTGCGCCCCCGTCTACGCCGGGCTCGAGTTCGCCGCCACGCCCGAGGAGGCCGTCGACATCGTCGGCGGGCTGTGGCGCAAGGACTCCGGAAGCCACGCGGAGCTGCGCAAGATCGCGTTCACCCCGGCCGGACTCGTCGTGCCCAGCCGGGACTGGCTGATCGGGCGGGCCGACGACCGAGTGGGCCGCGGCGACACCGGCGCCGCGCGGGTGCCCGGACAGGGCCGGCCCGCCGTGCCCCGGCAGCGCACCCAGACCGAGCGCGGGCCCGGGCAGCGGGTGACCGGGGGAGACATCGCGGCTCTGCGCTCGGTCGGGGAGCTGTTCCGGGCCCTCGACCACGCGTACGGCGGCGGGCACGCCAGGCAGGCCCTGGTGCGCTACCTGGAGCACGAGGCGGAGCCGATGCTGCGCGGGACCTACGGCGAGCAGACCGGGCGTCGCCTGTTCGCGGCCGCGGCCGATCTCACCCGCCTCGCCGGCTGGACCTCGTACGACATCGCCGCGCACGGCCTGGCCCAGCGGTATTTCGTGCAGGCGCTCCGGCTCTCGCAGGCGGCGGGGGACCGGGCGTACGGCTCGTACGTGCTCGTGACGATGAGTCGACAGGCCGTCTATCTGGGCCACGGCCGGGAGGCGGTCCAGCTGGCCCGGGTCGCCCAGCAGGGCGTGGGCTCGTCCGCGCCGCCCGTCGTGCAGGCGCTGCTGCACTCGGTCGAGGCACGCGGGCACGGCGTCCTGGGCGAGGTGCGGGCGGGCACGGCCTCACTGGTGCGCGCCGAGCGGGCACTTGAGTCGTCCAGGCCCGGTGACGAAGTCCCGTACTGGGCGCGCTTCTTCGACGAGGCGCAGCTCGCGGACGAGTTCGCGCACTGCCACCGCGACCTCCAGCAGTACCGCGCCGCCGCCCAGCACGCCGAACGCTCCCTCCAGCTCCGGGCCCCCGGCTACGCCCGCAGCCGCCTCTTCTGCCGCGTCGTCCTCGCCACCGCCCGCCTCGGCCTCGGCGAACTCGACCAGGCCTGCCAGCTGGGCGCGGAGGCGGCGGCCCAGTCCGCTGAGATGCGGTCGGTGCGCGCGATCGAGTACGTACGCGACTTCGAACGGCGCCTGGAGCCGTACCGGGACGCGGCGCCGGTGCGGGGGTATCGCGACAAGGTCGCGGCTCTTGGCTGACGGCTCGCTCCGCGGGGAGAGCGGTATTTGGGCCGCGGGCCGTCTGTGGCTGATCGCGCCCACGCGGCGGAGCCGGATATCGATGCAGCCCCGCGCCCCTGCCGGGGCGCGGGGAACTGCCCGAGAGGGGACCCTCACGCCGGGCTCCCGCCCGCCTACGCGGCCGTCCGGGTCGATAACGGGGCGGCCGTGAACGCCGAGTTGGCACCGAGGTCCGTCAGGACGGCCGCCGCCGCTCGGTGGCCCGAGTGGAGGGCGCCCTGGACCGTGCTCGTGTCGCGGTGGTCGCCGCAGACGTACAGGCCGGCGAGGAGGCGGACCGGGCGGCGGAGGTCGTGCGGCGCCGGCATCGCGGGGACGGCCTCCGGGGTGTGGTGGACCGCGAGCAGCTCCCAGCGGTGCGTGGCGGTGCCGTAGAGGGTGGCCAGATGGGCGCGGACGGTCCGGTCCGCGTCCGCGGGCGGTGCGCCGAGGATCGTGGACGAGATCAGGGCGCGGCCCGCGGGGGCGCGGGACGGGTCGACCTGGCTGATGACGGCGGTGTGGGCCACCGGGCCGCGACGGTCCGCGTCCAGGAGCAGCGCCGCCTCCGCGGTCGGCGCCTCGTCGGCCGTGTGGTGCACCACCGTGACCGGGTGGAACGTCGGCACCCGCAGGCCGGGCAGCAGCTCGGCGGCGGCGCGGGCGCCGGTCGCCACCAGGAGGGAACGGCAACGGAGTTCACCGTGGTCCGCCGTCGTCACCGAGGTCGTGGACACGGAGGTGACGCGCACACCGGTACGTACCGTTCCGGGCGGCAGGGCCGCCGCGAGCAGCTCCGGCAGGGTGTCGGCGCCGCCCTCCGGGACGCACAGGCGGCCGGACGCGAAGGCTCGCAGGGCGAGGTCCGCGCACCGGCTGGACGTCGTCAGATCCGGGTCGCAGAGCAGTGCGGCGAGGAGCGGGCGCAGAAAGCCCTCGACCGTACGGGCGGGCATGCCGCGAGCCGCGAGAGCGCGCCCCGCGGGGCGCTCGGGCCGGGCCAGCAGCCGCTCCACGGGGACGGTCGCGATCCGCCCGAGGGCCGCGGCGAGCCGGGCCTGGTCGAGGGCGCCGCCGAGCGGTGGGAAGGCCCGCGACACGGGCGCAGCTGCGGCCTGGGCCGCCTGCCGGGGCCGTCGGGAAGGGCCCACGAAGGCGCGTGCCACGTCCAGTGCGCTCCGTGCGCCCCCTGCGCTCGCGGGCTCGCCCGCGCGGTGGGTGCGCCCGTCGGCGTGGACGAGAACGCCCGGGGCGAACGTGCGCAGGGTGAGGACGTCGAGACCCGGCGTCCGACGCAGCTCGGGATAGGACGTGGAGAGCAGCTGGCCGATGCGGTCGAGGCGGAAACCGTCGACCTTCTCGGTCGTCATACGGCCGCCCACGTAAGGGGCGGCCTCCAGGACTACGGTCGTTACACCTGCGCTGTTCAGCCGATGGGCGGCCGAGAGTCCCGCGACCCCGGCCCCCACGATGACGACGTCCGCCTGATACGCGGGCTCAAGCACGTGCCCCTCCCCGAGGTCGCGCGGCTGCTGGGGACGTCATGCCCCCGACAGGCTTCCTAAATACCCGAGTTCGGGACGAGGGTAGGGCCGCGACCGGTCAGACGAAGTCGCGCATGAACAGGGCACGGTCGCACACCGGTCGCATGGGGGTGCGGCGGCGGGCTTGCGACTATGCCGGAGCCACCTGCCGACCGTCGGCCGCCGACCGCCGACTCGCGAAGCGGCTACGCCCGCGCCGCCCGGATCGCTTCCTCGATCCCCGGGAACGCGAACGTGAAGCCCGACTCCAACAGCCGTGCGGGAAGCACCCGTTGGCTGCCCAGCACGTCCCCGGCCATCTCGCCGAGCACGAGCTTGAGCACGGGCGCGGGCACCGCGAACAGCGTGGGGCGGTGCAGCACGCGGCCCATGGCGGCCGTGATCTCCCGGTTGGTGAGCGGCTCCGGAGCCGTCAGGTTGAAGGGACCCGACAGTGACTCCGTGTCGAGCAGATGCCGCAGCGCGGCCACCTCGTCGTGCAGCGCGATGAAGCTCCAGTACTGTCGCCCGTCGCCGATCCGCCCGCCGAGCCCCGCCTTGAAGAGCGGGAAGAGCCGCCCCCAGGCGCCGCCCTTCGCCGCCACCACGAGCCCGGTCCGCGCGAACACGGTCCGAACCCCGGCCTCTTCGGCGGGCGCCGCCGCCTCCTCCCACTCCACGCACAGCGAGGGCAGGAACCCGCCGGCGGGAGGCGCGCTCTCGTCCACGGCCCGCTCGCCGGTGTCTCCGTAGATGCCCATCGCGCTGCCGTTCAGGAAGACCTGCGGCGGCCGGTCGAGGGAGGCGACGGCCTCCGCGAGCGCGGCCGTGCCGAGCACCCGGCTGTCGCGGATCCTCCGCTTGTACGCGTCCGTCCAGCGGTGGTCGCCGATCCCGGCACCCGAGAGGTTCACGACGGCGTCGCAGCCGGTGAGCCCCGCCGCGTCGACGTACTGTCGCTCGGGGTCCCACTCGACCTCGTCCTCAGCCCGGGCCGTACGGCGCACCAGCCGCACCACCTCGTGCCCGTCCGCGGTCAGCGAGCGCACCAGCGCCGTACCGATGAGGCCGGACGCGCCGGCCACGGCGATTCGGGAAGGTTCCATGGCCCCATCCTCCGTCAGGCACGCCGCGAGCACCGCGCACGGGGTGCCCGGAATACCGGACGGCCCGGCGCACCCCGGTCGTAAAGTGACCTCCATGCCCGAGCCGCTCATACGCACCGCCCTGCCCGACGACGAAGAGGCGCTCGGCCGTCTCGACCGCGCGACCTGGTCCTATCTGCACGCGGTCGGGCCTCGGGAGCAGCCGCCGTACGAGCCGTTCTTCAACGAGCGCTTCGGGCCCCGCGATCACCTGGTCGCCGAGGTGGGCGGGCGCGTCATCGGCTACGTACGGCTCGGCTTCCCCACCCCGCTCGCCTCCAACGCGCACGTACGGCAGATCCAGGGCCTCGCCGTCGCCGACGAGGCACGCGGCAACGGCGTGGGCCGCGCGCTGATCCGCGCGGTGATCGAGCGGGCCCGCCGCCAGGGCGCGCTCCGGATCACGCTGCGCGTCCTCGGTCACAACACCCCGGCCCGCAAGCTGTACGAGTCGGAGGGCTTCGTGGTGGAGGGGATCCAGCCGGGGGAGTTCTTTCTCGACGGGGAGTACGTGGACGACATCCTCATGGGGCGCACCCTCTGACTCATGGGGCGCACCCGTTGACTCACGGGGCGCACCCGCTGAGTCCGACCGGCCCGAGGTTCAGGACGTGACGAGGTCTCCCGTGTCCACCGGGGACTTGGCCCGCGCCGCGCTCTGGGCGTCGTCCGCGACCTCGTCGGCGGTCAGGACGTAACCCGTCTCGCTGTCGCTCGTGGAGCGGGCGAAGACGACCCCGTACACCTTGCCGTCGGTGGTCAGCAGGGGGCCGCCGGAGTTGCCGGGGCGGACGGTGGAGCGGATGGAGTAGATCTCGCGGGTGACCGTGTCCGAGCCGTAGATGTTCTGCCCCCTGGCGTTGATCTTGTTCGCGACGGTGGCGGCCTGGAGGTCCAGGCCGCCGTCCTCCGGGTAGCCCGCGACCACGGACGCGTCGCCGCGGGCCGCGCTGTCGTCGAAGGGCAGTACGGGAGCGTCGAGGCCCGGTACGTCGAGTACGGCCACGTCCTTCTCGGGGTCGAAGAGGACGACCCTCGCCTCGTACGCCCGGCCCGTGCCGCCCACGCGTACGGTCGGATCGTCGATGCCCGCCACCACGTGGGCGTTGGTCATCACGTGCTCGGACGCGAACACGAAGCCGCTGCCCTCGCGGCCCTGGTTGCCGGAGACGCCCTCGACCTTCACGGTGGAGCGCATCGCGGCCTGCTGGGCGGCCGTGGTGACGCTGTCCCCGGACGGCTTGGCGACGCTGGCGGTCGGTTCGTTCTCGAAGGGGTTGAAGACCTGCGGGAAGCCCGCCTCCGTGAGGGCCGAGGTGGCGTGGGAGAACCAGGCCGGCGTGGTCTCCGGCATGGTGTCCTGCACCGCGCCCAGCAGCGCGGAGTTGCGGATCGACGAGGTGACCACCGGGGAGGCGGACGCGCCGAGGACGCTCGCCGCGACCCACGCCACGATCAGCACGGCGACGGTGTTGGCCGCGGCCCCGCCCACACCGTCGGCCACGCGCAGGGGGCCCTGGTCCAGCTCACGGCGCAGCCGAAGGGCCAGCCGTCCCGCCAGCTCGTGGCCCACCGCGGCGGGCACCAGCACGGTGAGCACCGCCGTGACCGTCGCCGTCGTGGTCCCCGCCGTCACCAGGTCCATCGCCCAGGGCAGCACCCATACCCCTATGACGGCACCGCCCACGAAACCGGCCAGGGAGACACACCCCGCCACCAGTCCGCGCCGGTAGCCGGACGCCGCATAGCCGAGGATCACCAGCAACAGCACGATGTCGAGCAGGTCCACGGAGCTCCCTTTCTCTTGGGCCTGGCCCTTTAGTACGCGCCGGGCAGGCCCAGTGATCAGGTACGCGCGCGTGGAACCGGAAAACCGGCACGCGCGCGTGGACCTGTAGAAACGTCCCGGACCGGGGCGTTGGTTCCACCGGGTGGCACAGCACACATCGCGGACGGTCCGGGTGTCCCGGAGAGTGGATCTCATGTGTGTCCTCCGGTCCCCGAACCCGCGACGCGCCTGGGGCGTGCCGCGGGGGGTGGGGGGCGGCGCCGGGCGGCGGATGCCGTATGCGGCGCGCGTCGCGCTCGCCTGTTTTCCCGGGCTCGCGGCCGTCGTCGCGCTCGGCCTCTGCGCCGTGGGCGTCGACCGGACACCGGGCGACGCCGGACGGCCCGCCGCGGCACGGGCCGCCGCGGGGCATCAGGCCGCGCGGCCCGCCATCGTGCCGAGGGAGCGCTGGCTGGGCGACGCCGCCTACACACGGCCGCCCACCCGGTACGCCGACCGCGTGACCGCCGTGTTCGTGCACCACACCGACTCGCCGAACGGGTACGACTGCGCGGACGTGCCCCGGATCATCCGCTATCTGTACGCGGGGCAGGCCGGCGCACGGCACTGGGACGACATCGGCTACAACTTCCTCGTCGACCGCTGCGGCACGATCTACGAGGGCCGGGCGGGCGGCACCGACCGCCCCGTCGTCGGCGCGCACACCCAGGGGTTCAACGTCGGCACGACAGGCATCGCGGCGATAGGGACCTTCACCGCCGGAGTGCCGGTCCCGAAGGCCATGACGGACGCCATAGGCGCCGTCGCCGCCTGGAAGCTGGGCCTCGCCGACATCGACCCGCGCGGGTCGGTACGGCTCGTCTCCACCAACAGCCTGAGCAGGTACGCGGCCGGCACTCCCGGGACCTTCACGGCCGTCTCGGGCCACACCGACGGCTACTGGACCGCCTGCCCGGGCGCGGCCCTGACGGCCAGGCTGCCCGAGATCAGACAACACGCGGCGCGCCTTCAGGGCCGGCGGTAGTGCCCACGCCGCGACACCGGGGTCGGCGCCCCGTCTCACAGATACGCCACAGCTGCCTCACCGATCACTCCGAGCCACGCGCCCTAGCGTCGAAGCACGCACTGACTGGAGGTGGGGATCATGAACAGTCACACGAAGCAGCAGTATCGGAAGCAGCAGTCCCGCAAGCAGCAGTTCCGGCGTATGTCCCTGTGGGCGCGGACCTTGCGGAGTCAATGGACCGTGGCCTGTGTGGTGGCCGCCGTCGTGGTGGGGCCGTCCGCCGCCACCGCGTCCGCGCTCGACCGGGCCAACGAGGCGCCCCCGCACAGCGCGCCGAAGACGGCCTCGGCCCTGGTCCCGGGTTCGGCCGAGGGCCGGGTCACGGGTTCGCGCGGGCGCTCCTGGTGAGAGCGCCGGGAGGCCGTTCCGGCGGTTCCGTCAGTCCTCGCGTCAGCCCGCACGTCAGCCCGCGTGTCAGTCCGCGAACCGGTCCCACAAGCGCGGGAAACGTTCCGCCAGCAGGGTCTGGTTCTCGAGGTCGAGCGGGGCGCCCAGCGGCTCCGGCGGCGCGGGCGGGATGCCCAGGTCCGGTGCGACGACGCCGGTGAGCTGCTCGTACGCCTCGTCCGCCGCGTAGCCCAGCTCCTCGCCGTCCCCGTCGACCTCGTCGTCGAAGTCCGTGAGGAGGTCGGCGAGCTTGTCGGGATCGTGCACGGCCCCCTCGTACACCTCCCGGCCCTGGCCGATCAGCCAGCAGCGGAAGAAGTCGAAGGCGTCGTCGCTGGCCCCGTCGAGCAGGATCCAGGCGGCGCCCCACAGGTCCCAGGTGTACGCGCGGTTGTAGCGGGCCTCGAAGTGACGGGCGAAGTCCAGGATCTCCTCCGGGTCCAGCTGGAGGAGCCGCTCGACGAGCAGGTCGGCCTGCTCCTCGGGGTCACCCTCGGCGGCCTCGCGGGTCGCGTCCACCAGCTCCCAGAACTCCGTCTCGTCCATCACGGGACAAGCATCGGGCCTCTGCCCGGCCCGCGCACCCGGGGGCGGGCGGATCGTTATGTGCGCACATGCCGCAGGAATGGCCGAAGGGAATGCCCGGTGGAGACACGGGCGGAGAAGCCGGTGGGAGGTCGGCGGAAAGTACGACAAGAGATGTCGGCTTTCGGCGGGATGCTCGACGTATGGAGACAACACAGGGGACACCGCAGAGAACCGCACAGCCGCTCGAGGGAAGGGTCGCCCTCGTCGCGGGCGCCACGCGCGGAGCCGGGCGGGCCATGGCCGTGGAGCTGGGGCGTGCCGGCGCCACGGTGTACGTGACGGGACGGACGACTCGCGAGCACGTCAGTGAGGTTGGCCGACCCGCCGAGACCATCGAGGAGACGGCCGAACTGGTCGACGCGGCCGCCGGGGCCTCCGGCCGGGGGATCGCCGTACCGACGGACCACCTGGAGCCGGAGCAGGTGCGGGCCCTCGTCTCGCGCGTCGACCGGGAGCAGGGACGGCTCGACATCCTCGTCAACGACCTCTGGGGCGGCGACGTCCACCTCGACTTCTCGACGCCGAAGCAGCCGAACATGTGGGAGATGGATCTCGACAGGGGACTGCGGGTGATGCGCCTCGGCATCGAGTCGCACATCGTGACCAGCCACTGCGCGCTGCCGCTCCTGATCCGTAACCCAGGCGGCCTGCTCGTCGAAGTCACGGACGGCACCGAGGAGTTCAACCGCGGCTACCGCAAACCGTTCTTCTACGACCTGGCCAAGACGACCCCGATCCGCATGACGCACGACCTCGCGGAGGAGCTGAAGGAGTACGGCTGCACGGCCGTCTGCCTCACGCCGGGCTGGTTGCGCTCCGAGGCGATGCTCGACACCGCCTTCCACGTGACCGAGGAGAACTGGCGGGACGCCTGTGCGCAGGCGCCGCACTTCGCGATCTCCGAGTCGCCCACCTACATCGGACGGGCGCTGGCCGCGCTCGCCACCGACCCGGACGTGGCGCGCTGGAACGGGCAGTCGCTCTCCAGCGGCGGCCTCGCCAAGGAGTACGGCTTCACGGACGTCGACGGCTCGGCCCCCGACGCCTGGCGCTACATGACGGAGGTCGATCAGGGGAGCAGCACCGCGGACGTCACGGGCTATCGGTGATCCGCGCGTAGTACGCCGCCGTCCGGGCCGCCGCCTGAGCGAAGCGTTCCCGGAGAACGGGCGGCTCCAGGACCTCCACCTCCGGGCCGAGGGCGAGGAGTTGGGTGTACGCGACGTCGTGCGACTCCACCGGCAGCGTGATCGTCACCCGGCCCTCGTCGTCGGGCTTGCCGGTCTCGGCCAGGGCCTCCCGTGCCGAGAGGGGGTCGACGACGTGCCTCAGTTGGCGCGCGCCCGTCTCGGTGAGCCGGACCACGACCGTCGCCCGCAGGATCGAGCGCGCGAACTGTACGGCCCGCTCCGCCCAGAAGCCCGGCAGGTCGAACGCCTCGTCGCGGGCGAAGCGTTCGGCGTCGGCCTCCACCGCCGTGAACCGGTCGATGCGGTAGACCCTGAAGGAGCCGGGGTCCGGGACGCGGGCGCACACGTACCAGACGCCTGCCTTCAGCACGAGCCCGTACGGCTCCAACTCCCGCTTCACGTCGGCCTCTTGACGTCTGTAGCGGGCAGTGATCCGGCGGTCGTCCCACACCGCCTCCGCGATCGCGGGCAGCAGTTCGGGCGTCTTCGGCTCGGCGAACCACGCGGGTGCGTCCAGATGGAAGCGTTGAGTCGCGGTGTGCGGGGCGTCCCGGAGGGAGGGGAGCAGGGCGGCGGACACCTTCAGCCGGGCGGCCGAAGCGGCGTCTTCCAGCCCCATCTCCCGCAACGCTCCCGGCACGCCGGACAGGAACAGCGCCTCGGCCTCACTCCGTGCCAGGCCCGTCAGCCGGGTCCGGTATCCGCCGATCAGCCGGTATCCGCCGGCCCGGCCGCGGTCCGCGTACACCGGCACGCCCGCCTCCGACAGCGCCTGCGCGTCCCGCGTGATCGTCCGCTCGGACACCTCCAGCTCCCGTGCCAGCTCGGCGGCGGTCATCGAGGGCCGGGACTGGAGGAGCAGCACCATCTTGATGAGCCGGGCAGCACGCATACGTTCATGATGCCGGGTGCCTCCGGCGGTTGGGCGGTTGTTTGCCTGCGGGTGAGTCGGGGCTTGTCGCGCAGTTCCTCGCGCCCCTGGGTTGGTTGTGGGGCGGGGCCGCGCCGGGACATCCGAGCGCCACTCTGAGGTAGTCGGGTCGGCCGGGAAGCGCGGCGCTCGGACATCCCGGCACGTCCCCTCACGCCGAGGGCCGGGTGCCGGCCGGTGGCGGCTGAGGTTTTTCAGGGGCGCGGGGAACTGCGCGCTCAGCCCACGAGGTCCGGCAGTGTGAGAACCGACCTGAGGCCCCGATCTTTTAAGGGGCGCGGGGAACTGCGCGACCAGCCCCCACCCACCCGCACCCGAACGACAGCAGAGGGACACGTCGGCCGGAGCCGACGTGTCCCTCTGCCCGAGCGAGAAAACTAGAGCCCGTACCGCTCCCGGGCCTCCTTCACCGCCGAAGCCTTGACCTCACCGCGCCGGGCCAGCTGCGCCAACGCGGCGACGACGATCGACTGGGCGTCGACGCCGAAGTGGCGCCGAGCCGCCGCACGGGTGTCGGAGAGCCCGAAACCGTCGGCACCGAGGGAGGAGTAGTCCTGCTCGACCCACTGGGCGATCTGGTCGGGTACCTGGCGCATGTAGTCGGAGACGGCGAGGACAGGTCCCTCGGCGCCGTGCAGGGCCTGGCGCACGTACGGGACCCGGTCCTCGCCGCGCAGCAGAGCCGCGTCGGCGTCGAGCGCGTCACGCCGGAGCTCCGTCCAGGACGTGGCGGACCACACGTCCGCCGACACCCCCCACTCCTCCGCCAGCAGCTTCTGCGCCTCAAGGACCCAGTGAATCGCCGTACCGGAGCCGAGCAGCTGGATGCGCGCGGCGTTGGCGGCGGGCGAAAGACCCGCGGACTCGGCCGTGTTGAAGCGGTAGAGCCCCTTGACGATGCCCTCGTCGACGCCGGGGCCGGCCGGCTTCGCGGGCTGCGGCAGCGGCTCGTTGTAGACGGTGAGGTAATAGAAGACGTTCTGGTCCTCGCCGGGCGCCGCCTCGCCGTACATCCGGCGCAGACCGTCCTTCACGATCGTCGCGACCTCGTACGCGAACGCCGGGTCGTATGTGAGGGCGGCAGGGTTCGTCGCCGCGATGACGGGTGAGTGGCCGTCCGCGTGCTGGAGGCCCTCGCCCGTCAGCGTCGTACGGCCCGCCGTGGCGCCGATCAGGAAGCCGCGGCCCAGCTGGTCGCCGAGCTGCCACATCTGGTCGGCCGTGCGCTGCCAGCCGAACATCGAGTAGAAGATGTAGAAGGGGATCATCGCTTCGCCGTGCGTGCTGTACGCGGTGGACGCGGCGATGAAGTCCGCCATCGAACCGGCCTCGGTGATCCCCTCGTTGAGGATCTGGCCGTCCTTGGCCTCCTTGTAGTACATCAGCTGGTCGCGGTCGACCGGCTCGTACGTCTGGCCCTTGGGTGAATAGATGCCGAGGGAGGGGAAGAGCGATTCCATGCCGAAGGTGCGTGCCTCGTCAGGGACGATCGGCACCCAGCGCCTACCGGACGTCTTGTCGCGGACCAGGTCCTTGACCAGGCGTACGAAGGCCATGGTCGTCGCCAGGTTCTGCGAACCCGAGCCCTTGTCGAACGACGTGAACGTCTTGTCGGCGGGGGCTGGAAGGGGCGCGAGTGCGTGCGTACGGCGAGCGGGGGCCGGGCCGCCCAGGGCCGCGCGGCGCTCCTGGAGGTAGCGGACCTCGGAGGCGTCGGCGCCCGGGTGGCCGTAGGGGACCACGCCGTCCACGAACTGGCTGTCGGAGATGGGCAGTTCGAGCAGATCACGCATCTGCTTGAACTCGTCCGTCGACAGCTTCTTCATCTGGTGGTTGGCGTTCTTGGACGCGAAGCCCTGGCCGAGCGTGAAGCCCTTGACCGTCTGCGCCAGGATGACGGTGGGTGCGCCCTTGTGTTCGACCGCCGCCTTGTAGGCCGCGTACACCTTGCGCGCTTCGTGACCACCGCGGGAAAGGTGGAAACACTCCAGGATCTTGTCGTCGCTCAGCAGCTTCGCCATCTCGGCGAGCGCCGGGTCGGAGCCGAAGAAGTCCTGGCGGATGTAGGCGGCGTCGCGGGTCTGGTACGTCTGCACCTGAGCGTCGGGTACTTCGCGGAGGCGGCGGACCAGGGCGCCGGTGGTGTCGAGCTGGAACAGCTCGTCCCAGGCGTTGCCCCACAGGGACTTGATGACGTTCCAGCCGGCGCCGCGGAACTGGGCCTCCAGCTCCTGCACGATCTTGAAGTTCGCGCGGACCGGGCCGTCGAGGCGCTGCAGGTTGCAGTTGATGACGAAGGTGAGGTTGTCGAGCTCTTCGCGGGAGGCGAGAGCGAGTGCCGCCGTCGACTCCGGCTCGTCCATCTCGCCGTCGCCGAGGAACGCCCACACGTGGGACTGGGAGACGTCCTTGACGCCGCGGCTGGTGAGGTAGCGGTTGAAACGTGCCTGGTAGATGGCCGACAGAGGGCCCAGGCCCATCGATACCGTCGGGAACTCCCACAGCCAGGGGAGGCGGCGGGGGTGCGGGTACGACGGCAGGCCGTTGCCTCCCGCCTCCTGGCGGAAGTTGTCCAGGTGCGCCTCGGTGAGGCGGCCGTCCAGGAAGGCTCGGGCGTAGATGCCCGGGGAGGCGTGGCCCTGGATGTAGAGCTGGTCGCCGGAACCGTCGGCTTCCTTGCCCTTGAAGAAGTGGTTGAAGCCCGTCTCGTAGAGCCAGGCGGCGGAGGCGAAGGTGGCGATGTGGCCGCCGACGCCGTGTTTGCTGCCCCGGCTCACCATCGCGGCCGCGTTCCAGCGGTTCCACGCGGTGATCCTGCGCTCCATCTCCTCGTCGCCGTCCACGGTGGGCTCGGCGGCGGTCGGGATGGTGTTGACGTAGTCGGTCTCAAGCAGCTTGGGCAGCGCGAGGCCGTTGCCCTCGGCGCGTTCCAGTGTGCGGCGCATCAGGTACGCGGCACGGTGCGGCCCGGCCGCCTTGGTGACGGCGTCCAGGGAGGCCTGCCATTCGGCGGTCTCCTCCGGGTCGCGGTCCGGGAGCTGGTCGAGCTCGCTCGGCTGGATTGCGGTGGGGTCGGTCATTGCGCCGCCTTCCGGATGCGGAGGGGGGTTCCCTCATCGGCAAGGGGTTCTCGGGGGGTGCCCTTGGTCTTGGCAGGACAGGGCGGCGGGCTCTGGTGGAAGCCCGTCAGAGACCTTAACTCTCTGATCGATGATCGATCAAAGGGTTGAGGGGCAAAACATCTTGATCACGAGAAAGTAGGCACCCCGTGCCTTGGCATCAGGCACCGCGTGCCTCGTTTACGCAGGTGAGGGCGCGGATGGCGTACGTCTGAGCGGGGCTCCGCTCCGGTGTGGAGCGTCTCCGGGGGCCACGAACTCTCCGGGGGCTGCCCTCCGGGGACTACGAGGGCTCGCTGCCCGTACGCGGCGCGCATCCCAGGACATGCGCCTTCACCAGCTCCGCGATCAGTGGATCCCGGCGCCGGAACGCCTCCACGAGTGCCTCGTGCTCCTCCGCGTACGACTGCTGCACCGTCCCCAGCCACCGGATCGACAGCGCCGTGAAGACCTCGATGCCCAGGCCCTCCCAGGTGTGCAGCAGTACGGAGTTGCCGGCGGCGCGCACCAGCTCGCGGTGGAAGGCGACCGTGTGGCGGACCTGGCCCGTGCCGTCGGCCAGGCGGTCGGCCTCGTACAGGGCGGCGACGTGCGGTTCCAGTGCCGAGCAGTCGGCGGCGAGGCGGTCGGCGGCCAGCTCGGCCGCTATGGCCTCCAGGCCGGCTCGTACCGGGTAGCTCTCCTCCAGGTCGGCCGCCGTCAGGTTCCGTACGCGTACGCCCTTGTTGGGGGCCGACTCGATCAGGCGCAGGGACTCCAGCTCACGCAGGGCCTCCCGGACGGGCGTCTGGCTGACCTCGAGCTCCGTGGCGATCCGCCGCTCCACGATCCGCTCGCCCGGCTTCCAGCGGCCGCTCACGATCCCCTCCACGATGTGCTCGCGGATCTGCTCGCGTAGCGAGTGGACGACGGGCGCGGTCATGAGGGCTCCTTAGCAGGGGGCACTCGACGAGCCCCTAGGGCATTGACGTCTCGACAATAAGGCCGGGTTCGGCACGGGGAGACTCGGACGGGGGCGCTTTCGCGCAGGTGAGACGAGACTTACACGCTGTCAGAGCGCCGTTTTGTGTCAAGCCCCGTACCGGAGCGGCCCGTGGCTGCCACAGGGCTGTCACCCCGGGAACGGGGGAGCGCGCCCGCGCTGTGCGGGTCGTTTCGGCTGTCGGCCGGTCGTGGCCGGTCGCGCCCGCGCGGTCGGAGCCGCATATCGAGACAGCCCCGCGCCCCTCTCGGCGCGCGGCCCCGCCTCCCGTCGGAGGCACCGCCGTGGACGAACGACGGTGCCCCGCCCGGAAGAGTCCGGGCGGGGCACCGTACGAACGACGTGGCTTACAGGCCGAGCTCGACCTCGAACTCGCCCGCCTCCAGGATCGCCTTGACCGCCGTCAGGTAGCGGGCGGCGTCGGCGCCGTCCACCAGACGGTGGTCGTAGGAGAGCGTCAGGTACGTCATGTCGCGGACGCCGATGACGGTGCCCTCGGCGGTCTCGATGACGGCCGGACGCTTGACCGTGGCGCCGATGCCCAGGATCGCGACCTGGTTCGGCGGCACGATGATCGTGTCGAAGAGCGCGCCGCGCGAGCCGGTGTTGCTGATGGTGAAGGTCGCGCCGGACAGCTCGTCCGGAGTGATCTTGTTCGCCCGGACCTTGCCCGCGAGCTCGGCGGTGGCCTTGGCGATGCCGGCGATGTTCAGGTCGCCCGCGTTCTTGATGACCGGGGTCATCAGGCCCTTCTCCGAGTCCACCGCGATACCGATGTTCTCGGTGTCGAAGTAGGTGATCGTGCCCTCGTCCACGTTGATCCGGGCGTTGACGGCCGGGTGGGCCTTCAGCGCCTGGGCCGCAGCCTTGACGAAGAACGGCATCGGGGAGAGCTTGACGCCCTCGCGGGCCGCGAAGGAGTCCTTGGCCTGGCCGCGCAGCTTCATCAGCCTGGTGATGTCGACCTCGACGACCGAGGACAGCTGGGCCTGCTCGTGCAGGGCCTTCACCATGTTGTCGCCGATGACCTTGCGGATGCGGGGCATCTTGACGGTCTGGCCGCGCAGCGGGGAGGCCTCCAGGACCGGTGCCTTCTTGGCGCCGGCAGCCGGTGCGGCAGCGGCCGGAGCCGGTGCGGCCGCTGCGGCCTTCGCTGCCTCGGCGGCGGCGATGACGTCCTGCTTGCGGATACGACCGCCGACGCCGGTGCCCTTGACGGCGGCCAGGTCGACGCCGTTCTCGGCGGCGAGCTTGCGCACCAGCGGGGTCACGTACGCACCCTCGTCGGTGGGCTGCGCGGCGGCGGGAGCCGGCGCCGGGGTCACCGGAGCGGCAGGCGCGGGTGCGGCGGGCGCGGCCTGAGCGGCCGGGGCCGCAGGCTGAGCCGGAGCGGCCGGAGCGGCCGGAGCGGCCGGAGCGGCCGGAGCGGCCGGAGCGGCCGGAGCAGCGGGGGCCGGAGAGGCGGGGGTGGCCGGAGCCGGGGCAGCGGCGGCGGGCGCCGGAGCTGGGGTGGCCGGAGCCGGAGCGGCGGCCGGAGCCGCGCCCGGGGCGCCGATGACGGCGAGCTTGGCGCCGACCTCGGCCGTCTCGTCCTCGCCGACCACGATCTCGAGCAGCACACCGGCGGTGGGCGACGGGATCTCGGTGTCGACCTTGTCGGTGGAGACCTCGAGCAGCGGCTCGTCCTCCGCGACCTCCTCGCCGACCTCCTTGAGCCAGCGCGTGACGGTGCCCTCGGTGACCGACTCGCCCAGCGCGGGCAGTACGACATCGGTACCGGAGGCGCCACCGGCCGGAGCGGCGGGGGCGGGAGCGGGCTCGGCGGCGGGAGCCGGAGCCGCAGGGGCCTCGGCGGCCGGGGCCGGAGTGGGCTCGGGGGCAGGCTCGGCGGCCGGAGCCGGGGCGGCAGCGGGCGCGCCCGTGCCGTCGTCGATGACGGCCAGCTCGGCGCCGACCTCAACGGTCTCGTCCTCGGCGACCTTGATGGACGCCAGGACACCGGCGGCAGGAGAGGGGATCTCGGTGTCGACCTTGTCGGTCGACACCTCGAGCAGCGGCTCGTCGGCCTCGACGCGCTCGCCCTCGGCCTTCAGCCAGCGGGTGACAGTGCCCTCGGTGACGCTCTCGCCGAGCGCCGGAAGGGTTACGGAAACCGCCATGGTTTCGGTTGCTCCTTACGAATTTGCGGAAGTCTGTGGTCGTCGCGCCCGAGGGCTGTCAGTCGTGCGAGTGCAGCGGCTTGCCGGCCAGAGCGAGGTGGGCCTCGCCCAGTGCCTCACTCTGGGTCGGGTGAGCGTGGATGAGCTGCGCGACCTCGGCGGGCAGCGCCTCCCAGTTGTAGATCAGCTGGGCTTCGCCGACCTGCTCGCCCATGCGGTCGCCGACCATGTGGACGCCGACGACGGCACCGTCCTTCACCTGGACGAGCTTGATCTCGCCCGAGGTGTTGAGGATCTTGCTCTTGCCGTTGCCCGCCAGGTTGTACTTGAGAGCGACGACCTTGTCCGCGCCGTAGATCTCCTTGGCCTTGGCCTCGGTGATACCCACGGAGGCGACCTCGGGGTGGCAGTACGTCACCCGCGGAACGCCGTCGTAGTCGATCGGAACGGTCTTCAGGCCGGCCAGACGCTCCGCCACCAGGATGCCCTCGGCGAAGCCGACGTGCGCGAGCTGGAGGGTCGGGACCAGGTCACCGACGGCGGAGATGGTCGGGACGTTCGTGCGCATGTACTCGTCGACCAGGACGTAGCCGCGGTCCATCGCGACGCCCTGCTCCTCGTAGCCCAGGCCCTGCGAGACCGGGCCGCGGCCGACGGCGACGAGCAGGAGCTCGGCCTCGAACTCCTTGCCGTCGGCCAGAGTCACCTTCACGCCGTTCGCGGTGTACTCGGCCTTCGAGAAGAACGTGCCCAGGTTGAACTTGATGCCGCGCTTGCGGAACGCGCGCTCAAGAAGCTTGGAGGAGTTCTCGTCCTCGAGCGGGGCGAGGTGCTTCAGACCCTCGATGATCGTGATGTCCGTACCGAAGGACTTCCACGCGGATGCGAACTCGACGCCGATGACGCCGCCGCCGAGCACGATCGCGGACTGCGGGACGCGGTCCAGGACCAGCGCGTGGTCCGAGGAGATGATGCGGTTGCCGTCGATCTCCAGGCCCGGCAGCGACTTCGGCACGGAGCCGGTCGCCAGCAGGACGTGGCGGCCCTGGACACGCTGGCCGTTCACGTCGACGGACGTCGGGGAGGACAGGCGGCCCTCACCCTCGATGTAGGTGACCTTGCGGGAGGCGATCAGCCCCTGCAGACCCTTGTACAGGCCGGCGACGACGCCGTCCTTGTACTTGTGGACGGCCGGTACGTCGATGCCCTCGAAGGTGGTCTTGACACCGAACTGCTCGCTCTCGCGGGCCTGATCGGCGATCTCGCCCGCGTGCAGCAGGGCCTTGGTGGGGATGCACCCCCGGTGCAGGCAGGTACCGCCGACCTTGTCCTTCTCGATCAGGGCGACGTCCAGACCCAGCTGCGCTCCGCGCAGGGCCGCGGCATAGCCGCCGCTACCGCCGCCGAGGATCACTAGGTCGAAAACGGTGCTGGCGTCGTTCGCCACGTCACGTCCTCCATGCATGTGCGCCGTACGCCGGTCTGCGTCGACCGGGCGGCGGCTGGTGTCCGGCCGCTCTTTCTTCGGCCCTGTGGTGGGGCCCTGTCCTGCCGAGAACCCATCTTCGCACCTGTCGGTGCCGATCGAGACGCCGGGCCGGTGTGTGAGATACCTCTTTCCAAGGCTCGGTTCGTCTCCGGGGCGCAAAAGGCTGTGTCGAGAGGCCGATCGTGCTCGGCCCTCCTTCGTCGGGCACTCCGCGCGATCGGCCTCTCGACACAGGCGCCCCCCTTCGGCTCACTCGCCGACAGGGCGCCCTCTGCTCAGCGAACCGACTCAGCCCAGGTCGCCCGACGCCGTCAGCTCGGCCAGCCGAACCAGAGTCCGTACAGCCGACCCCGTACCGCCCTTGGGCGTGTAACCGAACGGGCCCTGCTCGTTGAACGCCGGTCCCGCGATGTCGATGTGGGCCCAGGTGATCCCCTCGCCCACGAACTCCTTCAGGAACAGACCGGCGACCAGACCGCCGCCCATCCGCTCGCCCATGTTGGCGATGTCGGCGGTGGGGGAGTCCATGCCCTTCTTCAGGTGGTCCGGCAGAGGCATCGGCCAGGACGCCTCGCCGACCTCGTCGGCGGCCTCGACGACCGCGGTACGGAACGCGTCGTCGTTGGCCATCACGCCGAAGGTGCGGTTGCCGAGGGCCAGCACCATGGCACCCGTCAGCGTCGCCACGTCGACGATCGCGTCCGGCTTGTCCTCGGAGGCCTTCCACAGCGCGTCGGCGAGGACGAGACGGCCCTCGGCGTCGGTGTTGAGGACCTCGACGGTCTTGCCGCTGTACATGCGGAGCACGTCGCCGGGGCGGGTGGCGGAGCCGGAGGGCATGTTCTCGGCCAGCGCCAGCCAGCCGGTCACGTTGACCTCCAGGCCGAGACGCGCGGCGGCGACGACCGCTGCGAAGACCGCCGCCGCGCCGCTCATGTCGCACTTCATCGTCTCGTTGTGCCCGGCGGGCTTGAGCGAGATGCCGCCCGAGTCGTAAGTGATGCCCTTGCCGACGAAGGCCAGGTGCTTCTTCGCCTTGGAGGAGGTGTACGACAGCTTCACCAGGCGGGGCGCGGACGCGGAACCGGCGCCGACGCCGAGGATGCCGCCGTACCCGCCCTTCTCCAGCGCCTTCTCGTCGAGCACCTGCACCTTGATGCCGTGCTCCTTGGCCGCGGCCTGCGCGACGGCCGCGAAGGACTCGGGGTTCAGGTCGTTCGGCGGCATGTTGATGAGGTCGCGGGCGCGGTTGAGCTCCTCGGACACGGCGGCGGCGCGCTCGACGGCCGCCTTGTACGCCTTGTCGCGGGGCTTGCCGCCGAGCAGCGCGACCTCGGCGAGCGGGGCCTTGGCGTCCTTGCCGCTCTTGCCGTTCTCCTTGTAGGTGTCGAAGGAGTACGCGCCCAGCAGCGCGCCCTCGGCGACGGCACCCGCGTCGGCGGCGTCCGCGATCGGCAGGGCGAACGCGGCCTTCTTGCTGCCGGCGAGGGCGCGGGCGGCGGCACCGGCCGCGCGGCGCAGCGTCTCGCCCGAGAACGACCCGTCCTTCTCGGGCTGCGCACCGAGACCGACCGCCAGCACGAGCGGCGCCTTGAAGCCGGACGGCGCCGGCAGCTTCGTCACCTCACCCTCGCCGCCGGAGGCGCCGAGGGTCTCCAGAACGCCGGCGAGCCTGCCGTCGTACGCCTTGTCCACGGCCTCGGCGCCCGGTGCGATGACCAGGTCGCCGGACTTGGAGGCAGTGCCCTTGGCAACACCGACGACGATCGCGTCGGCCCGCAGGCCGGACGCCGCGGCGGTGCTGAGAGTGAGAGCAGTCACGGTGGTGAAATCTCGCTTCCATTGAGTTGCTGTGGCCGAGAGGGGTGAGGTCGGCCGGGGGCGGAGGAGTGCCGGGCACGAGCCTACGCGCGGTGCCGGGTTTCGCTCATTCCAGCGGCCGTTCATCCCTCCGTGGTGCCCTGATCACTTATCACCCCTCACCCCTTATGACCTGAGTCACACTCCTCTTGTTTCCGGTGAGTGTCCCGCTCGCCGCTTTGCATGATTTCCATGGGTCCTCCTCGAATTGACCACAGGGGGATCCATCAGGGGGAGGAGCCGGTATGGCGCAGAGTGCGCACAGATGGAGAGACGCGGCCGCTGTTCTGGCGGCCGCCGGTCTGCTGGGGCTGGGGCTGGGGACACCCGGCGCGTCCGCGGCGGAAGAGCCGCGCATCGACCTGAAGGTTCTCGTCGTCGACAACGGTGACAGCCCCGTGGAGGCCATCACGGAGGAGCTGAGGACCACCGGCATCCCGTACACAACCGTTGATCTCAACGACGCGGACCGACCGGCCATCACCGAGGCGTTCCTGAGCGAACCCGCTGACGGCGCCGGCGGCGTCCCGCGCGCCAGGTACCAGGGCGTCGTGCTGCCCAACGAGGCGCCGTTCGGCCCGGGTTCGGCCGAGCAGACCGCCCTGGAGACGTACGAGCGGACCTTCGGCATCCCGCAGGTCGACGCCTACACCTGGGCGCACCCCGGAGTCGGCCTCGACTACACCGACCAGGGCGGCTGGTCCGGCACGCTCGACGGCCGCGAGGCGGCGGTCACCACGGCCGGGCAGGCGGGCTTCTTCGGCTACCTCGACGGGCCGCTGACGTTCGAGGACAACTCGCCGTCCACCCAGGAGAGTTACGGGTACGTGGCGCGGCCCCGCGAGGGCTTCACCAGTTACGTCGACCTCGCCGTGCCCGGTGGGACCGGCCGCGGCAGCCTGGTCGGCGAGTACGCGCACGACGGGCGGCGCGAACTCGTGGTGACGTTCGCGTACAACCATCACCAGCAGCAGTTCCGGGTACTCGCCCGTGGCATCGTCGAATGGCTGACCCAGGGCATACACCTCGGGCAGAGCAGGAACTACTTCTCGGTTCATGTCGACGACGTCTTCGCGCCCGACGGTCGCTGGGACACCGAACGCAACTGCACGCCCGGCGACTTCGACTGCGCGGGCGGTGACGGCGAGGGGACCACGCCGATCCGTATGACGGCGGCCGACGCGGTGTACGCCGCCCAGTGGCAGCGGACCAGTGGCTTCACGCTCGACATGGTCTACAACGCGGGAGCGGGGGAGGAGTGGAAGAGCGAGAACGGCGGCACCGACGCGCTGACCGACCAACTCCTCGCGGACAAGGCCGAGTACCGCTGGGTCAACCACACCTACACGCACCCCTTCCTCGGTTGCGTCCAGGACACCAGCACCGTGCCGTGGAGCTGCGCGAAGAACGCGGACGGTACGACCCAGTACATGAGCCGTGCCGAGATCTCGGCCCAGATCCGCGACAACCAGCGGTGGGCGGACAGCCACGGACTCCAGGTAGACAGCACCGAGTTGGTGACCGGCGAGCACTCCGGCCTCAAGACCCTGCCGCAGCAGCCGGACGACAACCCGAACCTCGCGGGCGCCCTCGCCGACAACGGCATCAAGTGGACCGGCTCCGACAACTCCCGTGAGCCGCAGCAGCGTTCGGTGGGCGACACGCTGACCGTGCCCCGCTACCCGATGAACGTGTACTACAACGTCGGTACGGCCGAGGAGATGACCGACGAGTACAACTGGATCTACACCTCCGCGGCCGACGGCGGCAGCGGCGTCTGCGAGAACAACCCCACCTCGACCTGCCTCGACGACCCGCTGGACACGGCGACCGGCTTCGAGTCGTACATCGCCCCGCAGGAGGCGCGCATCGCTCTCGGGCACGCCGTGAGCAACGACCCGCGCCCGCACTACGTGCACCAGTCCAACATGGCTGAGGACCGGCTGCTCTATCCGGTCCTGGACAAGGTGCTCGCCGACTACCGCGCCCTCTACGCCGACAACACTCCGCTGGAGAACCCGCGGCAGAGCGCCATCGGCACCGAGCTCCAGCGCCGCGCGGCCTGGCAGCAGGCCGTCGCCGACGGTGACGTCACCGCGTACCGCGTCGGCACGACCGTCACCGTCACCGCCCCGTCCGGGACGCGGATCCCGGTCACCGCACCGGAAGGAACACGCAAGCAACTCCTGCTCGGCACCGCCGTGTTCGGCACGCCCTACGCGGGAGAGCGCACGGCCTGGACCACGCCGGAAACTCCGCAGACCGCGGTCACGCTGAATCTGCCGTAGAAGGAGCGCCCCGTAGAGGAGCGCCCCGTAGGGGCGCGGGGAACTGCGCGCCCAGCCACGACGAGCCCGCAGTCGGGGTCAGGCCCGCAGTTCCCCCTACAACATCCGCATACTGGGAGGAACCGCGTAGCGATGCGCACCGGCCGTCATGTCACCATGCTCACGGAGGGCACGTATCCACTGGTCCACGGCGGGGTCAGCACCTGGTGCGACCAGCTCGTGAAGGGGATGCCCGAAGTCGAGTTCAACGTCGTCTCACTCTCCGGCAGCGGCCGCGAACCCGTCACCTGGGAGCTGCCGCCCAACGTCTACCAGCACACGACCGTGCCGCTGTGGGGCACCAGGCCGGGATCCCGGCGGGCGCCACGCGGCCGGGCCCGCCGCGGCTTCATCGACACCTACGAGCGGTTCCTGCTGTCGTTCCTCGACCCCGAGGCGCACTGCGACTTCGGTGAGGCGCTCTACGAACTGGCCCGGCTCGCCCGCGACGGACAGCTGACGGCGGCCCTGCGCACCGAGGCCGCGCTGCGCTCGCTGATGTGGATCTGGACCATGCCGCACCTGCCGACCGCGCAGGCCCGGCCCACCGTGCACGACGCGCTGACGGCGACCGACCTGCTGGAACACGCGCTGCGCCCGCTGGGCGTGCGCCTGCCCGAGGAGTCCGTCTCGCACGCCACCGGCAGCGGCCTGGCCACGCTTCCGGCTCTGGCGGCACGGGAGTTGGACGGCACGCCGTTCCTGCTCACCGAGCACGGCATCTATCTGCGCGAGCGCTACCTCGGCTACCGCAGCGAGGCCCAGCGCTGGCCGGTGAAGGCCCTGATGCTCGGCTTCTACCGCGAACTCAACACCCTCGGCTACCAGGCCGCGGACCTGATCACCCCGTGCAACCAGTACAACCGCCGCTGGGAGGAACGAGGCGGCGCCGACCCCGACAAGATCCGTACCGTCTACAACGGCGTCGACCCGCACGCCTTCCCGCACGCGGGCCCCGAGCCCGACGTGCCCACGCTCACCTGGTGCGGCCGCGTCGACCCCATCAAGGACCTGGAGACCCTGCTGCACGCGTACGCGATGGTGCGCGCCGAACTCCCTGACACCAGGCTGCGGCTGTTCGGCCCGGTGCCGCCCGGGGGAGAGGCGTACAAGACCCGGCTGGAGAAGCTCGCCGCCGAACTGGGCGTCACGGACGGACTCACCTTCGAGGGCCGCATCAGCGAGGTGTGGCGCGCGTACGCGGCCGGGCATGTAGTGATGCTCTCCTCCATCTCCGAGGGCTTCCCCTTCTCGATCATCGAGGCCATGTCGTGCGGGCGGACCACCGTCTCCACCGACGTGGGCGGAGTCGGCGAGGCGGTCGGCGACACCGGCCTCGTAGTGCCGCCGCGCGAGCCGGAGAAGATGGCCGCCGCCGCGCTCGTCCTGCTGGGGGACGACCAACGACGCCTGGAACTCGGTCAGTTGTCCCGCCAGCGCGTCATCGACCGCTTCACGCTCCGCCGCTCCGTGGACGCCTTCCGGACGATCTATCAGGAGCTGGCGGGCCTGCCCGAGGTGTACGAACCCACCCTCGAGACCGTCGCCGACTGGACCCTCGAACTGCGCGACCCCTGGTACGAGGCCGTCGCCACGGACGGAACCGGCTGGTGAGCGGATCGATCCGGATGCCGCCCGGCACGCGGCCCGACACCCTGCCCCATGTGCCGCGCCAGCGCCGCCCCAGCTGGGCGGCGCCCGACCCGATGGACGAACTCGCCACGCGGCTCGAGGAGTTCATAGCCGCCGCCGTCCACCCCGACGAGATAGCCGCCCTCCTGGAGTCCGACGGCCTGTCGGACGACCAGATACGCGAGAAGTACGGCTGCAAGGACTCCTTCTCGCTCGCCGAGGAACTGTACGAACGCGTCGAGCGCCGCCATCCCGAACCGGCGGGCCCGGCCCACGACCCCTGGCGCACAGGCCTGCTGGGCTGCCTCCTCAGAGGCGTCGTCTTCGCACTGCCCGGCCTCGGCTACGTCCTCGGGGCGCCCCTGCTGGCAGGCCCGGAGGACGGCTTCGGCCTTCCCGCCGGTACGGTGCCGCTGCTGGCCGGCGCCCTGTGCGGCTGGACCTGGAACCAGGGGCTCGCCCACCGGGCGTACTCCTGGCTGGGCCTCGGCGACAAAGCGGCCGCCCGCCGCTCCCTCCTCCTGGGGGCTCCGGCCGGCGCCCTGCTCGGCTCCCTCGTCGCCCTGGCCTTCGCCCCCGGCCACCTCGGCGCGGTCGCCTTCGCCGCCGGCCAGTCCGGCTACCTCGCGGCGGCCACCGTACTGCTGGTCATGGGCCGCGAACGGGCCCTGCTCGTCGCCCTGTTGCCCATGGCGGCCGGTGCTCTCCTGGAGTTGGTACACCCGGTCCCGGACGCCGTGAGACTGGCCCTGCTGATCGTCTCCCTGGCCGCCGTCGCGACCCTCGCCGTCCTCGAAGTCGGCCCGGCCGTACGGCAGTCGGGGGAGGACGGGACGCGGATCAGCTGGTCGGCGGGGTTCGCGGCGCTGCTGCCGTTCGGCGGCGCCCGGCCCGGCGCCCCTTCCGGCAGTCGGCCGCGCACCGCCGGGCCCCGGCTCGCCGGATCACTGCCGTACGCCTTCTTCGGCCTCGGCAGCGGCGCGCTCGTCGTGTACGTGGCGCTCGGCGACGTCCTGGCCGACGCGGACGCCAACGCCGCGGTCGCCGCACCGGCCGCCGTGGCGCTCACCCTGAGCATGGGGCCCGCCGAGTGGCTGCTCTACCGGTTCCGCAGCGGAAGCCTCGCCGGACTGCGCTCCAGCAGTACGTCCCGCGAGTTCTGGCGGACCACGGCGGTCACCCTCGTCCGGTGCCTCAGCGGCTACCTCGCCGCACTGTTCCTGCTCAGCGTCGCCACCGCCGCGCTGTGGCCGAAGGCACCCGGCCTCGACGGCGTCCGGCTCACCGCGCTCCTGCTCCTCGGCACGGTGCTCTGGACCGGCCTGCTGCTCCAGTCGTTCGGCGCGGTCCTGAGCGCCGCCGCCGTCTGCTGCGCCGCGGCGCTGGCCCAGACCGCGGCACTGCTTGCCGACGTGACGGACCCGCACATGGTCGGCCTCGTCGTGTACGGCGCGGCGGCCGCGGCGCTGGCGTCCCTGGTCTGCGGGCAACTGGGGAGGGCGACGGCCCACCGATGACCGGACCAGAGACCAGTGAGCACCTATGAGCGCGCTTCTCGTCCCGTACTACGAGCACCCGTCCGTCCGCCCCGCCGAATGGGACGCGATCGTCGCGGCCGCGCCCCGCCTCTACGGAGTCGTGCTGAACCCGGCCAGCGGCCCCGGCGAGCGCCCAGACCCGGCGTTCGCCGAGGTCGCCGAGCGGCTGCGCGCGGCGGACGTACGGGTGCTCGGGTACGCCGACACCGGCTACGGCCGCAGACCCCGCCCCGACGTCGTCCGCGACCTGACCCGGCACCGCGACTGGTACGGCGTGGACGGCGCCTTCCTCGACCAAGTCTCCTCACGACTCGGCGACTTCGGCTACTACCAGCGCCTCGCCACCGCCGCCTGGGGCGCGGGTTGCACGACCCTCACCCTCAACCACGGGGCGCCCCCGCACCCCGCGTACGCCCGCCTCGCCGACGTCCTCGTGACCTTCGAGGGCACCTGGGACACGTACCGCGGCCTGCGCCCCGAGCCGTTCACCGGCGGCCGCACCCGCCTGTGCCACCTGGTCCACGGCGTGCCACCCGGCGCCCGGGTCGGCGAACTGGCCCACGCGCGGGGCGCCACGGTCCACTGCGCGGTCCCAGGGAGCGGCGACCACCCCTGGGGCACGCTGCCGCATGCCTTGCAGGCGGGCTGAGCGGACTTGGGCAGTTCTTCGAGTGCGGGCGGGTGGGGGCTCGGGGCGCAGCCCCTACTTTTCAGGGGCGCGGGGAACTGCGCGAACAACCCCCACCGGCCCGCACTGTGCACACAAACCCTCGGACCCTCACCAAAGAGCCAGCACCACCAGCGCCGCGGTAGCGGCAGTCTCAGCCAGCCCCCCGAACACGTCACCCGTGACCCCGCCGAACCGGCGCGTGCAATGCCGCAGCAGAAGCTCGGCGGAGCCGCACGCGGCAAGCACGGCCAGCACACCCAGGACGAGGCCATACGTCCCGACCACCGCACCCATGCCCGCCGCGAGGGCGGTGACAAAGGCGGCCACCAGCAGAGCCCCCCGCAGGGGAACCGTGCCCGCGACCGCCGCCCCCAGCCCGTCGGGCCGAGCAGCCGGCACGCCCACGCGGGCCGCCAGCGTGAGCGCAAGCCGGGCCACGGTGGCCGAAACCAGGGCCGCCAGCGCACCCCGCGCCCACGAGGACCCGTACGCCTCGGCAAGCGCCGCCACCTGCGCGAACAGCACGAACACGAGAGCGATGACACCGAACGGCCCGATATCCGACTGCTTCATGATCCGCAGCGCGTCCTCCGCGGGCTTGCCGCTGCCGAGCCCGTCGGCGATGTCGGCGAGGCCGTCGAGATGGAGGCCGCGCGTCAGCGTGGCCGGTACGGCGGCGGTGGCCACGGCCGCGAGCAGCGGGCCCGCGCCGAGGAGCAGCAGGAACAGGCCCAGCGCGGCGGCGAGGAGACCCACCGCCAGCCCGGCGACGGGCGCGCACAGCATCCCGGCGCGCGCCGCCTCGCTGTCCCAGCGGGTCACCTTGACGGGGAACACGGTGAGCGTGCCGAAGGCGAAGCGGAGGCCGTCGGTCCAGGGGGCGCCGGGAGTTCCGGGCGCGGGCTGGAAGGGGGGCTGACGCGGGGGCTGGGGCGGGGTCGTGGACATCGGCGCAGGTTACCCGGCGGCCCGAACGGCCCATTGCGGCAGCCATGGATAAGCGGCATTCATGGATAAAGTTCACACATGGGTCATTGGTGGACACGGAACGTCATCGAGCCGGGAAAGCTGCCGCTGCTGCTGGCGCTCGCCTCCTTCGTGCTCACCTTTGTGATCACCCGGGTCGTCGTCCGGATGATCCGCGCGGGCAAGGGCCCCTTCGGCAACGTCAAGGCCGGCGATCTGCACATCCACCACGTCGTCCCCGGTGTCCTCCTGACCGTGATCGGCGGCTTCGGCGCGGTGGCCAGTGGCGGACACGGCTTCGGCGCGGGCATCTCCGCCGTGCTGTTCGGGATGGGCGCGGGTCTGGTGCTCGACGAGTTCGCGCTGATCCTGCACCTCGACGACGTCTACTGGAGCGAGGAGGGTCGTAAGAGCGTCGAGGTCGTGGTGGTCACGGCGGCCCTGGTGGGGCTGATGCTCAGCGGTTTCCTGCCGTTCGGTGTCAACGACCTCTCCGAGGAGGAGCGGCAGAGCCGTGGGGGCGTCATCGTGAGCGTCGGGGTGAACTTCCTCCTCGCCCTGCTGGCCCTGAGCAAGGGCAAGGCGCGCATGGCGATCTTCGGCGTGATCGTCCCGCTCGTAGCCCTGGTCGGTGTGATCCGCCTGGCCCGCCCCGACTCGCCGTGGGCCAAGCGCTTCTATCGCAGGCGCCCGCGCGCCCGGGCCAAATCCAGGTTGCGCGCCTACCACCACGACCGCCGCTGGTCGGGGCCCCGGCGCAGAATTCAGGAGTTGATCGGCGGCAAACCGGACCCGGAACCCGCCCGTTCCCTGTCCGGCCGCCGCTGACACAGCGCGGAGATCCCGCACACCACGAGCACCGCCGCGATCGCGGCCAGATGCTCCTTGCCCGCGAGGTTCTCCTTGACGAGCACCTCGGCGACCATCGCCGCGACGACCACGCCCGCGGTGACGTACGCCCCGTACCGCCGGCCGACGAAGACGGCGAGCCCGACCACGGCCGCCGACGGCCCGGTGTCCACGACCCGCGCGTCCGACGCGGGCAGCCCCAGGAGGGCTTGTCCCGTTGAGAGGCGGCTGCGGGTTGTGGGGGCTGGTCGCGCAGTTCCCCCGCGCCCCTTACGGGGCGCCGGCCGCCCCCGCCCCCGCGGCGAGACGGTGCTGTTCGGCCGTGCCGAACTCACCGCACGCGACTACTCCCGCTCCGCCACTTCCTCCGACCCCTTCTCCGGCTCCCCGGGGCCCTCGTCCTTCTCCGGCTCGGGGGCCTCCGCCTCCGGCAGCTCCGCGGCCAGTGCCGCCGCCGCCTGGACCAACGGCAGCGCGAGCAGCGCTCCGGCGCCCTCCCCGACCGTCACCCCGTGATCGAGCAGCGGCTCGAGTGCCATCCGGTCGAACGCCTTCGCCTGTGCGGGCTCTCCGCTGTTCTGCCCGGCGATCCACCAGTCCGGCGCCCGGAAGGCGACCCGCTGCCCGACGAGCGCGCACGCGGCCGAAACGACCCCGTCGAGAATCACCGGAGTCTTCCGAGCCGCGCTCTGCAGCAGAAACCCGGTGATCGCGGCAAGATCGGCCCCGCCCACGGTCGCCAGCAGCTGCAGCTGATCCCCGAGGACCGGCCGGGCCCGCCGCAGCGCGTCCCGTACGGTCGCGCACTTGCGCATCCAGGCAAGGTCGTCGATGGCGCGTCCGCCACGCCCGGTGACGACCGACGCGTCGGTCCCGCACAGCGCCGCGACCAGCACGGCCGCGGCGGTCGTCCCCCCGACGCTCACATCCCCGAGTACGACGAGATCGGTCCCGGAGTCGGCCTCCTCGTCCGCGACGGCGACCCCCGCGCGGAACGCGGCCTCCGCCTCCTCGATGGACAGCGCGTCCTCCAGGTCGATCCGCCCGGACCCACGCCGCACCCGGTGCCGCACGACCTCGTCGGGCAGGCTCTCCGGCTCGCAGTCGAGCGCCATGTCCACCACCCGCACGGGTACACCGAGCCGCCGGGCCAGGACCGACACGGGGCTCGCGCCGTCGAGCACGGCCCTTACCAACTCGTCCGCGCTTCCCGAGGGCCGCGCGGAGACCCCCAGTTCGGCGACCCCGTGGTCACCCGCGAACAACACCACACGCGGGCGCTCGATCGCCCGCACCGGCACGGCGGACTGCGCGGCCGCCAGCCACTCACCGAGTTCGTCGAGGCGCCCGAGTGCCCCGGGCGGCACGACCTGCCGCTCCCGGCGTGCCTCGGCGTCACGGCGCACGCCACCGTCGGGGCGCTCGATCAGATCGGTGAAGTCGTCGAGATTAAGCGAGCTCATTCGCCGAACAGTACCGGCAGCGATCGGGCCCGGTGCCTGACGGGCGGGCAGTACGAGGCAGGGCTCTTCGGCCCCACTCGCCTCATGCGTTCCGGTTTGCTGTGGCTTGTCGTACCGGTTTGTATCGGTCTGTAACGGCCCATATCTGCATTTACAGGTAGTACCGCGTCGGACCCGCAGGAGCAGACAGACCATGCCGCCCACACCGCCCACACCCCCCACATCCCAGGCCGTCGCCCGGCGCCGTGCCGCGTACCTCAGTGAACTCGCCCAGGGCACCGACCACTTCCACGAACCGCGCAGACCCGACTGCCCCTGGTGCGGTTCCCGTCGGCTGCGCACCCGGCTGCGCACCCCGGACCTGCTCCAGCACAAGCCCGGCACGTTCGTCGTCGACGAGTGCGAGGACTGCGCCCACGCCTTCCAGAACCCCCGCCTCACAGCCGAGGGCCTGGCCTTCTACGGCCGGGACCTCCACGACGGCCATGAGGGTCACGAGGGGCAAGCGGGCCAGGCGGGCCAGGCGGGCCAGGCGGGTTTCGCCGCGCGGATCCTGCGCGTCCGCGCGGGCCGCAGACGCCACGAGGCCGCGGCCCGCGCCATGCTCCCGTACCCCGAGCCCGAGAGCTGGCTGGACGTCGGCACCGGCCACGGCCACTTCCCGGCGACGGCCAAGAAGATGTACATGTACACGGCTTTCGACGGGCTCGACCCCACCCCGCGCGTCGAGCACGCGCGGGCGGCGGGCCGGATCGAGGAGGCACACCGCGGCCGGCTGCCCGACCTGGTCGACCGGCTGCGCGCCCGCTACGACGTCGTCAGCATGTTCCACCACCTGGAGCACTGCCCCAACCCGCGCGAGGAACTGCGCGCCGCGCTGGCCGTGCTGCGCCCCGGCGGGCATCTGCTCATCGAAGTCCCGGACCCCGACTGCGCGTTCGGCACTCTGCTCGGCAAGTGGTGGGTGTCGTACGGCCAGCCGCGGCACCTGCACTTCATGCCGCTGCGCAACCTCCTCGACGAACTCGACGAACTCGGCTGCACGGTCGTCTCCACCGACCGCCGCGAGCCGCACATCCCGTACGACCTGACCGGTGCCCTCGCCCTGGCGATCGGTAACCGGCTGCCGGGCGGCGACGAGCCCTGGCGCCCCGGCCCGCCGACCGACCTCCAGCGCACACTCCGTACGGCCCTGACGCGGGCCACCACCCCCCTGCTGGTCGCCGCCTTCTCCGTGGACCACGCCCTGGCCCCACTCCTGCGCCGCACCCGCTTCTCGAACGCGTACCGGATCATCGCCCGCAGAAACACCGACGTGCCGACTCCCTGATCATCCGGCCGTTGACCAGCCCTTCCCCCAACCCTTCCCCAACCCGTCCTCCAGCCCTCCAGCCCTTCAGCTCTTCAGCTCTTCAGCTCTTCAGCTCTTCAGGGTGAGCGCCTGCCCCGCCACCACCAGCAGCACGTGCTCGCACTCCGTCGCGAACGCCGCGTTGAGGCGGCCCAGTTCATCGCGGTAGCGGCGGCCGGACGGGGTGGCGGGGACGATGCCGGAGCCGACCTCGTTGGAGACGGCGACCAGGGTGCGGCGGGTCTCGCGGACGGCGGCCGTCAGCTCCTCGACGCGGGCCCGCAGGGCGCGCTCGCCCCCGCCGCCCCACTCGTCGTCGTCCCACGCGTTCACGGAGTCCATCGCGTCCGTCAGCCACAGGGACAGACAGTCGATGAGCAGCGGCGGCCCGTCCTCCTTGAGGAGGGGTACGAGGTCACAAGTCTCGGCGGTACGCCAGGACCCGGGACGCCGCTCGCGATGGGCGTGCACCCGGGCCGCCCACTCCCCGTCCCCGTTCCGTGCCCCGCCCGTCGCCACGTACAGCACATCGGGGAAGGCCTCCAGACGCCGCTCGGCCTCCACCGACTTGCCGGAGCGCGCCCCGCCGAGGACCAGCGTCCGGCGCGGTACGTCCGGCACGTCCTCGTACACCCCCACGATCAGCGTCGAGCCGTCCGGCACCGCCCGCGCCCCGGCGGCCGCGAGCCGCCGCCGTAGCTCCGTGCCCGGTGGCACGTCGTGGTCGAGGTGCACCGCGATCACATCCGTGGCGGGTCCGACGGCTCCCGCCACCCGCAGCCGGGCCAGCGCGTCCGGCCGCCCGACGACATCGGCGACCACCATGTCGTACGTCCCGGTCGACTCGTCAAGCCCCGCGGGCGCCGCGCCCGGCGGCAGATACAGCAGCCGCTGCCCGTCGGGGCCCGTGACCGCGTACCCCGTCCCCGGCGCGTCCATCGGCACCGCCCGCACCCGATGGCCCGTCAGCAGTGCCAGCTCCCGCCCGTCCGGTACGCGCCCCGGCTGCGGCAGCCCCGCCGGCACCTCGACGGCGGGACCGTCATGCGGATGCGACAACAACACCTGCCGCACACCACCCAACGACCGCCCGGCCCGAGCCGCCGCGAACGCGGCCCCGGGCGTCAGATCCAGCAGCAGTGTGCCGTCCACGAGCAGCGCGGCAGCCGCCCGAGCGTCAACCCCCAGCGCCACGGCACAGGCCGCACACGCGCAATCGGGCCGGGGTACCCCCGCAGGAGCACCGGTACCAAGCAAAGTCACTTCCACAAGAGCGATTTTCCCGCGTCCCCGACCGTCGTGCCCGCCCGAGCCCTCACAAGGGCCGCGAGAAACGGCGCGACAACCCCAACACCACCCGCACATGCCCCAGGACAACGGCGCCCCACAAGGGGCGCGGGGAACTGCGCGACCAGCCCAACACAACCCGCACTCAACACAACACAGTTCTCGACCTGCACCTTTGAACACCGCACAACCAGCGGAGCGCCTAGGCTTCACGCAAGAGCCCGATCTTGCTCGGTACTTTTTGGGAGGCTGACATGGCGGCATGGACGTGGCGGTTCGAGAAGGCCGACGGGGCGGAAGTCCAACCCACGGTCCAGCCCGAGGAGTTCACCACCCAGGGCGACGCGGAGTCCTGGCTCGGCGAACACTGGAAGGCACTGGCCGACGGGGGAGCGGACCAGGTCCGGCTGTTCGAGGACGCCACGGAGATCTACGGCCCGATGAGCCTGCACGCAGAGGCCTCGTAAACGTCGTAGCCCTCGTAACCCGTACGTGTGGGGGTCACGGCCGTACGGACGACCGCGGCCCCCCTCGGCTCCAACCGGCTACCGATCGCGCCAACCGGCTACCGATCACTTCGACCGGGCACCGCTGGCGTCTCAGCCACGTACTCCGCAAAGATGCAGCAACGCCGCCACCCCGCGATAAGGATCAGTCCGCCCGGCCCGCTCCTCCGCGGCCAGCAGCACATCCACGTCATCCGGAACCGCCGCGTCGTCGGCGGCCGTATCCGTGAAGACCCGCACCCCGTACCAGGCGTGCAGCGGCGCCCCGATCCCGGCAAGCGTGCCGGTGAGCGCGTCGAGCCGGTCCGCGCGTACGTCGACCCCGAGCCGATTGGTGTACGCGGTGCCGTCGAACGAGGCCAGTGCCTCCGCCCAGTCACCCGCGAGCCCCGGCCGCATGGCCAGTGCGTCGGCATTGCGCACGAGCAGCGACAGCAACCCCCCGGGCGCCAGCATCCGCGCGAGCCCGGCCAGCAGCGCGTCGGGATCCTCGACGTACATCAGCACGCCATGGCACAGCACCACGTCGAAACTGCCCGGCAGAAAGTGGACCCCGGTGTCCCGCCCGTCGCTCTCGACGAGCCGCACCCGGCCCCGGATCCCCTCCGGCTCGGTGGCGAGGGCCTCACGGGCCGCGGCGATCATCCTGGAATCCTGTTCGACCCCGGTCACCTGATGCCCGGCCCGGGCCAGCCGCAGAGCCTGCGTGCCCTGGCCCATGCCCACGTCGAGCACCCGAAGCCGCTGCCCCACGGGGAACCGCCCGGCTATCTGCTCGTCGAGCTGCCGGGCCACCAGTTCCTGCCGTACGACATCACGCAGTCCGCCCAGCTTGCTCAGCCAGGAATCCGCCGCGCCTCCCGCGAAAGATGCCGCGCTCAGGGCCGCTCTCCGCGCTTGACCTGCGGCTTCGGCAGCCGGAGGCGACGCATCTGGAGGCTGCGCATCAGCGCGTAGGCGACCGCGCCGCGCTTGGGCTCGTCCGGGAAGCGCGCGTTGATCTGCTTCTTCAGGCGGATCGCGATGCCGATCGAGTCGGCGATGATCAGCACGATCACGAAGAGCCACAGCAGGAGCGCGACGTTCTGCAGCTGCGCGATCCGGACCATGCTCAGTACGAGGATGACCACGGCCATCGGCAGGAAGAACTCGGCGATGCAGAACCGCGAGTCGATGAAGTCACGCGCGAGCTTCCGCACCGGACCCTTGTCACGGGCGGGCAGATAGCGCTCGTCCCCGCTGGCCAGCGCCTGGCGCTGCTTCTCCATCTGGGCACGGCGGTCGCTGCGCTGTCGCTTGGCGGCCTCCTTGCGGTTCGTCGGCGTATTGGCCACGCTGCGGCGCTGGCCCTGGGCCTCGCTTCGCTTGGGCGTGGGCCGACCCTTGGGGGCCTGCGGGTCACGGGTCTGAGTGGAGTCGGTCATCGACGCCTTGTCGGCGTGGGCCTTCTCATCCTTGGCACGGCTACGGAACACAAAACCCAAGGGTACGGGGTGCGGAGGCATGGACCCCAGCCGAGTGGGGAACGATCCGGCAACACCGGTCGTCTGTACTGGGACAGAGGAGCCTGAAAAGGGTGGCGGCCCGCGATTTTCCCGGCAGACCCCGGGACGATCCCGGGGGTACACCTACTCCTTACGCCGGAGCGGGGTCGTACGCAGTCGTCCTTGGGGATGAGCGCATCCGTCCCCGAACAGTGCGGTAATGGATGCAGGGCCCGTACTGTGGGTTCTGTTGCAGTCGCTGGAGCTGGAGTCCGTCAGAAGGGGGCGCGCGAAGCCCATGAGCGGTGTCATGAAGCGTATGGGGATGATCTTCCGCGCGAAGGCGAACAAGGCCCTTGACCGGGCCGAGGACCCGCGCGAAACCCTCGACTACTCGTACCAGAAACAGCTGGAGCTGTTGCAGAAGGTGCGCCGGGGTGTCGCCGATGTGGCGACCTCTCGCAAGCGCCTGGAACTGCAGCTGAACCAGCTCCAGAACCAGTCCACCAAGCTGGAGGACCAGGGCCGCAAGGCGCTCGCGCTCGGTCGTGAGGACCTGGCCCGGGAGGCGCTGTCGCGCCGTGCCGCGCTCCAGCAGCAGGTCACCGACCTGGAGACGCAGCACCAGACCCTCCAGGGCGAGGAGGAGAAGCTGACCCTCGCGGCCCAGCGACTCCAGGCCAAGGTCGACGCCTTCCGTACGAAGAAGGAGACCATCAAGGCCACGTACACCGCCGCCCAGGCGCAGACCCGGATCGGCGAGGCCTTCTCCGGCATCTCCGAGGAGATGGGCGACGTCGGCATGGCCATACAGCGGGCCGAGGACAAGACGGCGCAGCTCCAGGCTCGTGCCGGGGCCATCGACGAGCTGCTCGCCTCCGGCGCCCTCGACGACTCCTCCGGGCTGGCCAAGGACGACATCCAGAGTGAGCTCGACCGGCTCTCCGGGGGTACGGACGTCGAGCTGGAGCTCCAGCGGATGAAGGCCGAACTGGCCGGCGGCTCCTCGTCCCAGCAGGCGATCGAGGGCGGCCAGGGCGAGACTCAGTCCCAGCAGCAGCCGCAGGACACTCCGCGCTTCGACAAGCAGTAGCCGTAGACGAGTAGCTGTAGACGACGGGTCCCACGCCTAGGAGGGCGTCATGATCGTACGGATCATGGGGGAGGGACAGGTGGAGCTGGCCGACAGCCACTTCATCGAACTGAACAAGCTGGACGACGAGCTCCTCGCGGAGGTGCAGTCCGGCGACGAGGAGGGCTTCCGGCGCACGCTGGGGGCGCTCCTCGACGCGGTACGCCGGCTCGGCGCACCACTTCCCGACGACGCCCTGGAACCCTCCGAACTGATCCTCCCGTCGCCGGACGCGACGCTGGAGGAGGTTCGAGAGATGCTGAGCGACGACGGTTTGATCCCGGGCTGAGAAGCGTTCCCGTCGCATCTCCAGCCCAGCCCAGGCCTGCCCAGCCCAGGCCTACTCAGCCTGTCCGGCGTTTGAGGACGAGGCCGTTCAGGCCGAACAGCGGGGGTCTGGGGGCGCAGCCCCCAAAGAGCGGCACACCAACGCCGACCAGCCCTCCCGGCCAAGAGGTACAGCCAGCCCCCGTTCCGCCCCCTGCAAGGGCCCCGTACCGTAAACAGGCGTGAGCACACTGGAGCGCGCCCGGTGCCGGATGCGGGCACACCCACTGGTGGTGGACGGAGCCCTGGCGGCCGGCGTCCTGGCGTGCATGGTGGTGGCCTCGTTCGCCGAACCGAACGGCCCGCACGGCCCGACGTGGGGCACTCGAACCCCGGACGCACTCGGCCTCGCCCTGATGCTGCTGGCCGCGATCGCTCTGGCCTTCCGTCGCCGCCAGCCCATGAGGGTCCTCGCCGTGACGGGCGTCGTATCCGTCACCGAGTTCCTGACCGCTGATCCCAGAGCCCCCGTCGCGATGGCCGCCGTCGTGGCCCTCTACACCGTGGCGTCGACGACCGACCGCCCCACGACCTGGCGGGTGGGCCTGCTCACCATGACGGTCCTGACGGGAACCGCGATGCTCGCCGGCCCTCTCCCCTGGTACGCGCAGGAGAATCTCGGCATCTTCGCCTGGACCGGCATGGCCGCCGCCGGAGGCGACGCGGTCCGCAGCCGCCGCGCCTTCGTGCACGCCATAAGCGAGCGCGCCGACCGAGCGGAACGCACCCGCGAGGAGGAAGCCCGTCGCCGCGTCGCCGAGGAGCGCCTGCGCATCGCACGAGACCTGCACGACGTCGTCGCGCACCACATCGCCCTCGTCAACGTCCAGGCCGGAGTCGCCGCGCACGTCATGGACAAGCGCCCCGACCAGGCCAAGGAGGCACTCGCCCACGTCCGCGAGGCCAGCCGCTCCGCGCTCAACGAACTCCGCGCCACCGTCGGCCTGCTGAGGCAGTCCGGTGACCCGGAGGCCCCCACGGAACCGGCCCCCGGCCTGCACCGCCTCGACGAACTCGTCGGCACCTTCCGCAACGCGGGCCTCCCCGTCGAGGTGGCCCGCACCGACCAGGGCACGACCCTTCCCGCCGCCGTCGACCTGGCCGCGTACCGCGTCATCCAGGAAGCCCTCACCAACGTGCAAAAGCACGCGGGCCCGGAGGCGACGGCCGAGGTCAGCGTCGTACGCGTAGGACCGAACGTGGAGATCACCGTCCTGGACAACGGGCCGGGCGACGACGCGGCGGCCCGGCTGGAGGAGAACGGCGGGCACGGGCTCCTCGGCATGCGCGAGCGGGTCACCGCGCTCAGCGGCAGCTGCACCGCCGGACCCCGATACGGAGGCGGCTTCCGGGTCCATGCGATCCTGCCGGTCAAGACCAGTACCGGAAGCACTGCATCCACGAGCACGACACCCACGAGCACGGGGTCGACGAGCAAAACATCCACGAACAAGACATCCACGAGCACGGCAGCCAGTACTGCGGCGTCCACGACCAAGGCGTCCACAACCACCACATCCACGACCACCACGTCCACGACCACCGAGTCCCTGACCACCGAGTCCACGACCAAGGCATCCACGGGGGACCCCGCATGACCATCCGCGTCCTGCTCGCCGACGACCAGGCCCTGCTGCGGAGCGCGTTCCGCGTCCTGGTCGACTCCGAGCCCGACATGGAGGTCGTCGGCGAGGCCTCGGACGGCGCGGAGGCGGTGCGGCTCGCACGCGACGAACGGGCCGACGTCGTGCTGATGGACATCCGCATGCCGGGGACCGACGGTCTCGCCGCGACCCGGCTGATCAGCGCCGACCCCGGCCTAACGCACGTACGCGTCGTGATGCTGACGACCTTCGAGGTCGACGAGTACGTGGTCCAGTCGCTGCGGGCCGGAGCCTCCGGCTTCCTCGGCAAGGGCTCCGAGCCCGAGGAACTGCTCAACGCCATCCGGGTCGCCGCGGCCGGCGAGGCGCTGCTGTCGCCGGTGGCCACCAAGGGGCTGATCGCCAAGTTTCTCGCACAGGGCGACGGCGATGACCACGACCGGGACCCCGCCCGCGCCGAGCGCCTCGAAGCGCTGACCGTCCGGGAGCGCGAGGTCCTCGTCCAGGTCGCCGGCGGGCACTCCAACGACGAGATCGCCGAGCGCCTGGAGGTCAGCCCACTCACGGTGAAGACTCACGTGAACCGGGCCATGGCCAAGCTGGGAGCGCGTGACCGGGCCCAACTCGTGGTCATCGCGTACGAGTCCGGCCTGGTACGCCCAAGGGTGGAGTGAACTCCACCGGAACGTACTGCGCTCGCGGTACGCGCCGTATAAGGAAACGGGACCTGGGGGCGAGGGTTCGGGCCGGGCCGGTGGCTCAGGGTGTAGGGGTGGGCGCTCACATGTGCCCCGTATGCCCTTCCTGCCGCTCCAGCCACAGAAGAGAGAACCGCAACCCATGTCCTGGCTGTCCAGGTTCAGCCTCGCACAACGGGCCCTCATCGGGCTGATGTCGATCATCGCGCTCGCCTTCGGGGCGATAGCCATCCCGCAGCTCAAGCAACAGCTGCTGCCCACCATCGAACTGCCCATGGTGTCGGTCCTGGCGCCGTACCAGGGCGCGTCCCCCGACGTGGTCGAGAAGCAGGTCGTCGAGCCCATCGAGGACAACCTCGAAGCGGTCGACGGGATCTCGGGCGTCACGTCGACGGCCAGCGAGGGCAACGCCCTGA
Source organism: Streptomyces sp. 2A115 (assembly GCF_052245575.1). Taxonomy (NCBI): domain Bacteria; kingdom Bacillati; phylum Actinomycetota; class Actinomycetes; order Kitasatosporales; family Streptomycetaceae; genus Streptomyces; species Streptomyces sp. 2A115. Next base: position 49,968 of record NZ_JBQQCG010000084.1, read on the forward strand.
TCTCGGCGTCCTTCGACTACGGCAACAACTCCGACCGGATCGTCGCCGACGTCCAGCAGGCCGTGAACCGGGCCCGCGCGCAGCTCCCCGAGGACGTGGACCCGCAGGTCGTCGCCGGTTCCACGGACGACATCCCCACCGTGGTGCTCGCCGTCACCTCCGACAGGGACCAGCAGGCCCTCTCGGACCAGCTCGACCGCACCGTCGTCCCCGACCTGAAGGCCATCGACGGGGTCGCCCAGGTCACGGTCGACGGCGTCCAGGACCTCGAGGTCGCGGTCACGCCCGACGACGCGAAGCTGGCGAAGGCGGGGCTGACCTCCGTCGCGCTCGGCCAGGCCCTCCAGGCGGGCGGCGCGACCGTCCCGGCCGGCTCCTTCGACGAGGACGGCAGAAACCGCACCGTCCAGGTCGGCGGCGGCTTCACCTCGTTGAAGCAGATCCAGGACCTGATGGTCACCGGTGAGGGCGCGGGCGCCAAGAAGCCCGTACGCCTCGGTGACGTCGCCGCGGTCGAGGAGGAGCCCGCCAAGGCGGAGTCCATCACCCGCACGAACGGCAGGCCGAGCCTCGCCGTGTCGGTCACCATGGACCAGGACGGCAGTGCGGTCGCGGTCTCCAACGAGGTCGACGACAAGCTCGCGGACATGCGGAAGGACCTGGGCTCCGGCGCCACTCTGACCGTCGTCAGCGACCAGGGCCCGGCCGTCTCCAAGTCCATCAAGGGCCTGACCACCGAGGGCGCGCTCGGTCTGCTCTTCGCGGTCCTGGTCATCCTGGTCTTCCTGGCGTCGGTCCGTTCGACGCTGGTCACCGCGGTCTCCATCCCGCTGTCGGTCGTCCTCGCGCTGATCGTGCTCTGGACCCGCGGCGAGTCGCTCAACATCCTGACGCTGGGCGCCCTGACCATCGCCATCGGCCGCGTCGTCGACGACTCGATCGTGGTCCTGGAGAACATCAAGCGGCACCTCGGCTACGGCGAGGAACGCCAGGAGGCGATCCTCAAGGCGGTCAAGGAGGTGTCCGGCGCGGTCACGTCCTCGACGCTCACCACGGTCGCGGTCTTCCTCCCCATCGGTCTGACCGGCGGCATGGTCGGCGCGCTGTTCGGCTCGTTCTCACTGACGGTGACGGCGGCCCTGCTCGCCTCACTGGTCGTCTCACTGACGGTCGTACCGGTGCTCTCGTACTGGTTCCTGCGCGCCCCCAAGGACGTGCGCGGCGTCGACCCGGAGGAGGCACGCCGCAAGGCCGAGGAGAAGGAGGCGCGCAGCCGCCTCCAGCGTTTCTACGTTCCCGTCCTGCGCTTCGCCACCCGGCGCAGGCTCACCAGCGTGGCGATCGCGGTGGTGGTCCTCATCGGTACGTTCGGCATGGCACCCCTGCTGAAGACGAACTTCTTCGACCAGGGCGAGCAGGAAGTCATCACCGTCAAGCAGGAGTTGAAGCCCGGCACCAGCCTGGCCGCGACCGATGCCTCGGCCGAGAAGGTCGAGAAGATGCTCGGCGGAGTCAAGGGCGTCGAGGACTACCAGGTGACGGTCGGCTCCTCCGGCTTCATGGCCGCGTTCGGCGGGGGCACGGACACCAACCAGGCCTCGTACACGGTCAGGGTCGCGGACTCGGCCTCGTTCGACGACGTCCAGGACGGCATCGAGGAGGGGCTCGGCAAGCTCTCCGGAGTCGGTACGACGACGGTGGCGGCCGGTGACGGCTTCGGCAGCCAGGACCTGAGCGTCGTGGTCAAGGCCGCCGACGGCGAGGTGCTGCGCGAGGCCGCGGAGGAGGTACGGGACGCGGTCGCCGGGCTCGACGACGTCACGGACGTCACGAGCGACCTCGCCCAGTCCGTACCGCGCATCTCGGTCAAGGCCAACTCCGAAGCGGCGGCGGCCGGTTTCAACGACACGACCCTCGGCGCGGCCGTCACCCAGGCGGTGCGCGGCACCACCAGCGGCAAGGCGATCCTGGACGACACCGAGCGCGATGTGGTCGTCAAGTCGGCGAAGCCGGCGCAGACGCTGGACGAGCTGAAGGACCTGAACCTCGGGGCCGTGGAGCTCGGTGACATCGCGACGGTGGAGATGGTCGACGGCCCGGTGTCGATGACCCGTATCGACGGCCAGCGCGCGGCCACCATCACGGCGAAGCCGACCGGCGACAACACGGGTGCGGTCAGCGCCGACCTGACGTCGAAGCTCAACTCGCTGAACCTGCCGGACGGGGCCACGGCCGACATCGGTGGTGTCTCCGAGGACCAGGACGACGCGTTCGCGAACCTGGGCCTGGCGATGCTGGCGGCGATCGCGATCGTCTTCATGCTGCTGGTGGCGACCTTCCGGTCCCTCATCCAGCCGCTGATCCTGCTCGTCTCGATCCCGTTCGCGGCGACGGGCGCGATCGGACTGCTGGTCGTCACCGGTACGCCGATGGGCGTCCCGTCGATGATCGGCATGCTGATGCTCATCGGCATCGTCGTCACGAACGCGATCGTGCTGATCGACCTGATCAACCAGTACCGCGGGCAGGGTTACGGCGTCGTCGAGGCTGTGGTGGAAGGCGGCAGGCACCGTCTCCGCCCGATCCTCATGACGGCCCTGGCGACCGTCTTCGCCCTGCTTCCCATGGCGCTGGGCATCACCGGCGAGGGCGGCTTCATCGCCCAGCCGCTGGCGGTGGTGGTGATCGGCGGTCTGATCACGTCGACGCTCCTGACCCTGCTCCTGGTGCCGACGCTCTACGCGATGGTCGAACTCCGCAAGGAGCGGCGGGCGAAGAAGCGGGAGGCCAAGCGGGCGAAGAAGGCGGAGGCGTCCGCGCAGTCGGAGCCGGAGCCCGCGGGCGTGTGACGGTCTGACCCGCACAGCCTGATCC